>DMNR01000335.1:28148-37004 GCA_003452655.1 Actinomycetota bacterium
GTTGGCGTCGGCGTTGTTCCCACGGTGATCGACAACGGTTGGCTAGCAGTGGCCGACAACGAATCGGTGGCAGTGACAGTGAAGTTGAACGACCCCGCAGCGGTTGGTGTCCCGACAATTTCTCCGGAGTGTTGTTCCAGTGACAGACCGGTGGGCAGCTCGCCCGAGGTCACGGCCCACGCGTCCGGACCAACACCACCGCTGGTTGCCAACTGCTGGGAATAGGCGGTGCTCACGGTTCCGTTGGGCACTGAGGTTGTCGTAACCGTCAGTGCCGAGTTGATCGTAAATGTCAGGTCCTTGGTGGCCGTCGTTGTGAGGCTGTCGGTGACTTCGGCCGTGAACGTGAAGGTTCCAGTGTCTGTTGGGGTGCCCGAGAGTAGGCCAGCTGAGTTGACAGATAGCCCTCCCGGCAGTGATCCGGAACTGCTCCAGGTGTTGGGTCCGATCCCGCCTGCTGAGCTCAACTGCAGGCTGTACGAGGAGCCTAGGGCGCCCTCAGCCAGCGGGGAACTAGTGGTGACGGAAAGTGGCTCGGCGATCGTGATCGACAGCGGTGCCAGCGCGGTCGAAGCGTCCACGCCGGTGACCTCCACCACGAAGTTGAATGTGTCGGCAACAGTTGGAGTCCCGGAGATCTCGCCGGTCGTGGAGTTAAGCGCTAACCCGGGTGGGAGCGCGCCGGAGTCGATTGCCCAGCCCGTCGCCCCGCCTCCGCCGCTTGAGGTGAGGGTCTGCGAGTAGGCCACCGACTCCGAACCGTCTGGCAACGATGACGTTGTGATCGCGATGCCGGTGTCGATGGTCAGAGATAGGGGCTTGGTGGCCGTGTGACCGTCATCGTCGCTGACCTCAACCGTGAAGTTGTACGTTCCAGAGGAGGATGCCGGGGGAGTGCCTTGTAGTTCACCTCCTGGTGCAAGCGTCAGACCGGTGCCAGCAAGTGATGAACCCGTGGCCAAGGCCCACGTGTACGGGGTCACCCCGCCGCTCGCTTGGAGTTGTTGGGAGTAAGCAACGGTCTCTGTGCCGTCCGCCAGCGACGTTGTCGTCACAGTGAGTGGAGTCTGCACCGGGGTGATGGTCACTGAACCATCACCGGTTACCGAACCATTGCTGTAGGAGGTGTTGGAGGCGATAGCCGTTCCGGCCGGCCCGATTCCGCTCGATCCACCGCCGCCAGCGCCGCCGATGCCGCTGCCCGTTGCGTGGTCACCAGCGCCACCGCCGCCACCACCGAAGAGGCCGCCACCGCCACCGGCACCCGGCCCACTTGGTGCGGTCGATGCGGAGGAGCCACCCATGCCACCACTGCCTTCGGTGCCAGCGGAACCCTTGGTGCCGTGGCTGAACGCAGCAGCGTTACCGCCGGCCCCGCCAGCGGTGGCGGACCCGCCTTTGCCTGGTCCGCCGACGCCGATCCAGGAGTCATTCGTGCCATCGCCAGCCGTTGGGGCGCCGCCAGCACCGCCGCTATGCGACTTGCTGCCTCGGACTTCGCCTCCGCCGCCACCACCGGCAACGACAACGCGCGCGGTGGCAGGACAGTTCAGTGTTGCTGCGCAATCGCCAATGCGAATGTCGGAAGCGCCGCCACCGCCGTTGTAGGCGCCGAGGTGGTTGCCGCTACTGCCGCCTGCTTGGCCTGCGTTGGCACCGCCGTTGAAGCCGCCGGTCTGCGGAGATCCGCCCGCGGGCGTACATCCGACATTCACTTGGAGCGTCGAGCCAGGTGTCACCGCGACTGTCGAGGTAGTGGTCCCGCCGTGGCCGCCCGCTTGACCGCCACCCTGGGCACCCTTGAGTTTGATTGTGACGTGCGTCGCCCAATCGGGGACTTGGTAATCCTCGGGCGCGCCAGTGCAGGTGAATGTTGGCGACGGGGGTGTTGGCGGGTTGTACACGAGGATGTTGTCGGCGCCGGTGTCACTATTTCCCAGGTACACCGTGTCGGAATCATTGATTGCGACGCCTTGTGGTGCAACTGATCCGGTGAGCGTGAGCGCGGGGTCTGCAGTGGTCTGCTTGGGGTTATAGACCAAAGCGTTCGCGCCGTAGCCGTTTGCAACGTAGACGCGTCCGGCCGAATTGACTGCCACGCCCTGCGGGTTGTTGAGGCCTGTCAGTGTTCTTGAATCGTCGGGAGTAGTCGCCCCGCTGTCGAAGACCTGGACGGTCGAGCCACCCTGATTTGAGACGTAGATGTTGTCGTTTCTGTCAACGGCAACTGCGTTGGCCTTTGTCAGACCCGTCAACGTCTTTGCCGGGTTCGGCGTTGTGGCTCCGGCATCGAACACCATCACAGTGGTGTCGAGGCCGGAGGAGGCGAAGACCGTTCCGGTTGAGTCGACTGCCACCCCGAATGGAGTTGAGACGCCGGTCAGCGTCCTGACAAGTGAAGGACTGGTCGGCGTCGATACGTCGTAGACGAGCACATTGCTGGCGAACGCGTTGGCAATGTAGAGCAGTCCTGTGCTGTCGAATGCCACCGCCCGCGGATGGTTCAGTCCGGTGATCTCCATCGAGGGCGTTGGGCTGGTGTGCCCAGGTTCAACGACTGAAACGGTGGACCCACGGCTACCGGCGACGTACAGGTTCCCGAGACCTGCTCCGACTGGGTTCACCGCGAGCCCCTGGGGGGACGTGACGCCGGTGATGGTGCCATCGGGTTCCTGAGCACTTGCCGGTGTGGCGGCCACCGCGAGGCTGACTGCTGCCAGTGAGGCAGCTGCGGTGATGCTGGCGGCTTTGCGGAGCCAAGGGGAGCGAATCGTCACGGCGTCAGTGATCTCCTCGAACTTGCGGGCGAACCCGCTTTGGTTGTTGCGCTGAGTTCATCACACGATCGCCATGTTTTGCATGTTGGAGGTGTCGCCCGAGAGGAGGGATTCAAGTTCGGCGACGGAGGGTGATGAGGGGATAGAAAGGTATGTTCGGGTTGAAAGTGGAGGAAAATGGAGTAGGGTGGCGGCCACAGACATCGAGCGAACTGCCGTGGGGAGGTGGGTCACGTGTTTTTGGGTACCCACTCACCGAAGCTGGACGACAAGGGTCGGCTCGTCTTGCCGGCGAAGTTCCGGGATGGTTTGGCCGAAGGTGTTGTGCTGAGTAAGGGTCAGGACCGGTCAGTCGTCGTGTGGCCAGTCGCCGAATTCGCCGACTACGCGGGGAGAATTCGCGAGGCCTCTCGTTCTGACGCCCGCGCTCGCGCTTACTCGCGGGTCTTGTTTTCCGCCGCTTCCGACGAGACGCCCGACAAGCAGGGGCGCATCAGCGTGCCCGCGGCACTGCGGGAGTACGCGGGATTGGATCGCGACTGCATCGTTGTGGGCAATCACGCCACGGTGGAGATCTGGAACCCCACCGCGTGGGACGAGTACCTCGCGGCGCAAGAACCTGAGTTCGCCGACGTCTCCCAGGAGGTGGTGCCGGGGTTGTTCTAGGGCTTCCTAGCTGCCAATGCTGCAGATCGAACAGTGTGGACTCAGGCCCCTGGCCGGGCGTCAACGCTGTGCGAGTCACCTTCCCCGGTCTCGCACGGCAAAGAAGCTTCCGGTGTTCTTCCCCAACACCGGAACAGGCGCGGACGGGGACCTGACTTCAACACTGGCCAATCAGACCCCTACTAGCGACTACGGATTCTCGACAGCACGATTCGACGAAGGCAGGAGGTCACGATGCATGTTCCGGTGCTCCTTGACCGCTGCATTGAGTTGCTTGGTCCGGCGCTGAGCGCGCCAGACGCGATCTTGGTGGATGCGACCCTTGGCCTCGGAGGCCACAGCGAAGCCTTCTTGTCGACCTTCTCGGACCTGACCCTGGTTGGGGTCGATCGCGACCCGATTGCACTCGTCAAGGCTGGCGAACGACTCGCAAAATTCGGCGATCGGTTCGTCCCTCGCGCAGGAGAGCACGAGAATCTGGCCTCCCTGTTGGCAACGGTCAATGGCGGTCGAATCAACGCGATCCTGTTTGATCTGGGCGTTTCCAGCATGCAGCTCGATGAGCCATCGCGCGGATTCTCGTACTCCCGCGATGCTCCGCTCGACATGCGAATGAAC
Organism: Actinomycetota bacterium; assembly: GCA_003452655.1. Classification (GTDB taxonomy): domain Bacteria; phylum Actinomycetota; class Actinomycetes; order S36-B12; family UBA10799; genus UBA10799. The sequence goes on from DMNR01000335.1 coordinate 32,210, forward strand.
CCGCAGGACGAACTCAACGCGGCGCAGATTGTCAATACCTACAGCGAAGCCGAACTAGTTGGGGTGCTGCGGGACTTCGGCGAAGAACGCAGCGCGCGGCGAATTGCCAAAGCGATCATCGCTGCCCGGAACAACGCGCCAATCACCTCCACCGCCGAACTGGCAGAGCTCGTCCGGGACGCAATTCCGCAAGCGGCCAAGCGCACCGGTGGGCATCCGGCAAAGCGAACTTTTCAGGCATTGCGCATCGAAATCAACCGGGAAATTCAAGGGTTGCCTGCGGCATTGGATGCTGCGTTGGGTGCGCTGGTCGTGGGTGGTCGAATTGCCGTCATCTCGTACCACTCGCTTGAAGATCGCATCGTGAAGCGGCGGTTTGCGGCGGATTCGAAAGAAACCAGCCCCATTCGGCTGCCCGTGATTCCTGACGACGCGCGGCCTTCGTTACACCTGCTAACCCGGGGTGCAGAGGTACCGTCTGACCTGGAGATTTCCGAAAATCCGCGCGCGGCATCCGCAAAGCTGCGCGCCGCGGAACGGGTGAGGGGGGATGCGGCGTGACTGTTGTACCTCACGACGGCATCTCCACCCGTCGACTCCGCGAATCTGCCGGAGCAATCCGCTCCCGCGTCGGTTCTCGGTTGGTTCGGCCAAGCGGGCGCCGCGATCAGGGATCGTCCGCCCAAAGCTCGGCAGATGAGTCACTCGAGACGGCGCAGTCGTCTGGGGCAGCAGCGTTGCCCACAGGCGCATTCGGCATCAACCTGGGTGCGATTTCGCCGACGGTAGGTGTCAATTCACTTCGTTTGGTGCTTTCTGGACGTCGAGTCAGGCTCAGCAATGGCGCCTTCGTGATGCTTGTTCTTGGACTCTTGACCACGATCTTGGTGGCATTGCTGCTGCTCAATACCGCGCTTGCGGAGAACAGCTTCCAACTCAATGGCATCCGCCAGTCCGCGCGTGAACTGACCGTGCGCGAGCAGGTCCTGTCCGGCCAGCTAGCCGCTGCCGAATCTCCGATCGGGCTTGAGAAGCGCGCGAAGGAACTCGGCATGGTCGCGGGCGGAAGCCCAGTGTTCTTGCGCCTTTCTGACGGTAAAGTCCTGGGTCAGTCGAGCCCTGCTGAAGCGCCACCGGCGCCTGCGAAACCGAAGAAGCCGAAGGTTCTCCCCGACCAGGGCCAGTTCGCTGGGGAGTTCCCGGTTAGTCCAGGCACACTCGCCGGTGAGAATCCCATGGGCGCAACGAGTGGAACCTTTGGTGGTGAGTCGCCGGTCACGACCGTTCCAGGCGTGGCAACACAGCTTCAAGGTGAGGTCCCGATTCCCGCGGGTGGCGAGCAGCCACTTGGGGTCGTACGGGGGACAACGCGTTGAGCATCTCCTCTCCTCCTCGTAGACCACGCGACCGCCGGGACCGTGGCGACGAGGAGTGGAACGACGACGGCGGCCCGGACGAATCGTCATATTGGGTTCGCACCGGGTCACGAATCTACGACTCCGTCTCGGCACCTTTCCGACTGTCAGACGGAAAGCATCGGTTACGCGCATTACTTTTGTGTGCTCTGTTCGTCTTTTCGCTCTTTGCCGCCAGACTTGTTGACCTGCAGGTCGTTCGGGGCGACGCTGTGGCCAGAACTGCCCAGAATTCGCGGACCGTCAAGGTCGTGCAGCCTGCTGAACGCGGCAAGATCTACGACTCGACCGGAATCGCCCTCGCTCAGTCCGTTCCCGCTCGAAACATCACGGCAGATCCTTACCTGATCGATAATCCCGCTGAGTACGCAGCCAAGCTGTCTCCTATTGTCGAATTGCCGCCCGAGCGCATTGTTGCGTCGTTGCAGCGCAGCGTGAACCAGGCTGGGCGTGAAGTTCACTTCGCCTACTTGGCGCGCAAGGTCAAACTTGAGAAGTGGGATGCGATCCGAGCCCTGCAATTGCCAGGCATCTACAGCGAGCCAGCGTCCCTACGGGTGTATCCGTCCGGCGCACTCGCCTCCAACGTCATCGGGTACACGAACTCTGAGGGCCAAGGTGTCGCCGGCATTGAGGCCAAATACAACGAGGCGCTCGCAGGTGTGGATGGTTCCAAGACATACGAGCGCAGTGCGACCGGCGGTGAGATTCCGACTGGAACAGGAAGCGAGACGGACTCGCAGCCCGGCGCCAGTTACCAATTGACGATCAATCGCGATTTGCAGTGGATCGCGCAGCAGCAGATTAATGCGAGCATCAAGAGGTTCGACGCCGAAAGTGCGACCGTTGTGGTCATGGACCCAAAGACCGGACGCCTGCTCGCCTTGGCGCAGGCGCCAACCTCGGATCCCAACGACGAACTCAAACGAAACGCTGACCAACTCAAGAACAACTCAGTGGAGCAGGCCTTCGACCCAGGGTCAACTGGCAAAGTCATCACGGCCGCAGCGGTTCTCGAAGAGGGCAAAGCTGACGCAAACACGGTGTTCAACGTGCCAAACCGACTGCCACGGCCCAACGGCGACGGTGTCTTCCAATTCCGAGATGACGTCGACCACCCGCTCTACAAGATGACCTTCGCCGGTGTCCTAGCGCAATCGAGCAACATCGGGACTATCCAGGCCGCCGAACTCATCGGCAAAGAAAAGCAGTACGAGTACCTCAAGAAGTTCGGGATGGGTTCAAGTACCGGTTTGGGATTGCCGTTGGAGAACCGTGGTGAGGTTCCGCCGGTCGAAAAATGGGGAGACCTCACCTTCCCGAACATCGCGTATGGCCAGGGGTACTCGGCAAACGCGATCCAAATGGCGTCCGTATTTGCCACTGTGGCAAATAAGGGTGTGCGCGTGACGCCTCGCATCATCGACTCAAAGATTGATCCAGATGGCACAGTGGAACGGTTGCCTGAAGGCCCGACCACCAGGGTAGTGAGCGAAGAGACGACAAAGAAGCTCATGCCAATGCTTGAGCAAGTGGTTCTTGAGCGTGGAACTGCTCAGGACGTCGCCGCCATCAAGGGATATCGCGTCGCTGGTAAGACTGGAACCGCGCAGCTGTACAACCCGAAGGCGAATGGTGGCAAGGGTGGGTATGCCGGTTACGTTGCCTCCTTCATCGGGCTTGCTCCGGCCGATGATCCCCAGCTCGTGGTCGCCGTCATCACGCGCGATCCGAAGCGAGAGCACTTCGGAAGCCAGACGGGTGGCCCGGTCTTCAAAGCCGTGATGACAGCAGCCCTCCAGATGATGCAGATTCCGCCGTCGGGTACGGCTTCGCCGAAGCTGCCTTTGCACGCCAAGGGTTCCACGAAGGGCGGCCCCTGGAACTGGTGAGCCAGTTAACGCGATCACATGAATCGGTAGGTGGCGGAGGAGCTGTTCGACCTGCCACGGTTGCCCGTTCGTTGTTGGACCTTCCGGCCGAGTTCAGATGGCACGAACCGGTGCCGAACGTGGCGGTCACCGGCATCACGCTTGATTCCCGCCAGGTCATGTCCGGCGACCTCTATTGCGCGCTCGCAGGCGCAAACGTGCATGGGGCCGACTATGCCGACCAAGCCATCGGCGCCGGTGCAGCGGTGATTCTCACAGACCAAATTGGCGCGGCAAGAGTTCGCAGCACCTGGCCGGACTTTCCGTTGCTGGTGGCTGACAATCCGCGCGCAATGGTCGGTGAGCTTGCCTCCTGGGTGTACGGCTATCCGTCGGAGTCAATGAAGATCATTGGCATCACCGGAACCGACGGTAAAACGACAACAGCGATGCTGGCCGAGGCGGGCCTGCAAGCGGCTGGCTTCTCCACCGGATTGATTGGGACAATCGCCACGCGCATCGGCAACGAAGAAATGCCGTCCGTGAGGACAACCCCCGAGGCGCCGGAACTGCAAGCGCTTCTCGCCGTGATGCTCGAACGAGGCGTGACCGCCGTGGTGATGGAGGTGTCGAGCCACGCACTGGCCCTCGGGCGCGTTTCCGGAATCCGGTTCGACCTTGCGATCTTCACGAACCTTGGTCACGACCACCTCGACTTCCATAAGAGCCAGGAGGAGTACTTCTCAGTTAAGGCGCGGCTCTTTACCTCGGAATTCTCACAAGCTGCACTTGTTTGCGTTGATGACACGTGGGGCAAACGGCTGGCATCGACCGCTGAGATTCCGACCCAGACGTACTCGGTAGCGATGGACGGTGATGGCCACACGGCTGAATCAACGCCGGACTGGTCAGTCTCTGGTCTGACGATCGAATCTGTGGGTTGGAGGTTCGTCGTTGCTGGTCCTACTGGATCTGCGCCTGGCGGTTGCCAACTTCCAGGTCTTTTCAACGTCCGCAATGCGCTGGCGGCGATTGCCGCTGTTTCGGGTGTCGGGGCTTCGCTGGAACTGGCGTGTCGCGGTGTTGCCTCCTGCCAGGGAGTGCCAGGGCGCATGCAGGCGATTGCCGCTCAGACAGGCGTTGCAGTCTTGGTTGACTACGCGCACACCCCGGACGCCGTCACTCGCGCCCTCGGCGTCGGGCGCGAATTGGCGCAGCATCGTGGTGGGCGGGTTGTGGCGTTGGTCGGTTGCGGTGGTGATCGTGACGCGGCAAAGCGCCCGATGATGGGTGAGATTGCCGCACGCATGGCGGACGTGGTCATCATCACCGACGACAATCCACGGTCGGAGGATCCCCAGACGATTCGGCAGGAGATGATGACCGGTGTGCAACGCGTGCCTGAGTCCGAACGTGCCCAGGTGCTTGAGATAGCTGGGCGGGAGAAGGCATTGCAGGAACTGGTTCGGCTCGCGCTTCCAGCAGACGTTGCGCTTGCCCTTGGAAAGT
>DMNR01000335.1:37037-38008 GCA_003452655.1 Actinomycetota bacterium
GACCACCCAGGAGATCAACGGGCAACGTTTCGACCTTGACGACCGCGTCGTTTTGGCAGCGGCCGTGGCAGGTGGCCGCGAATGATTCCGCTGACTTTGCTGGACGTCGCCGAGGCGGTCAGCGGCATTTCCTCGCCCACGGTTGATACCTCAGCGGTGGTGGCGGGTAAGTGCGAAATTGACTCGCGTCTTGTTCAGCCTGGTGATTTGTTCATCGCGATCAAAGGCGAAAACCACGACGGACACGACCACGTTGAAGCGGCGATTGCTGCCGGGGCAGTGGCGGCAATCGTGTCTGCAGACGGACCCGGGCCACGCATAGTTGTTACAGACACGGTGGCAGCTTTAGGGGGACTCGCTCGTGCAGTCCTCAAGCGGCAGTCTGATGTGACCGTATTAGCGCTCACGGGTTCGAGTGGCAAGACCAGCACCAAGGATGTCCTCGGCCAACTCCTGTCGTCAACGGCTGCGACGGTGTGGCCTCAGGGGTCATTCAACAACGAACTAGGCCTGCCACTCACCGTCCTACGGGTCGATGAGCAGACGCGCTACCTCGTGCTGGAAATGGGGTCGAGGGGAATCGGTCATGTCCGCGATCTTTGCCAGATCGCCGCGCCTGATGTGGCTCTGATCCTCAACGTTGGTTCGGCACATGTGGGGGAGTTCGGATCGCAGCAGAACACGGCCCTGGCAAAGGGCGAGCTAGTTGAGGCTCTTGAACCGCAAGGCGTGGCCGTGCTCAATGCCGACGACCCCTATGTTTGCGCCATGGCCGAGCGCACTGTTGCCCCGATCAGCTGGTTTGGCAGCGGTGCCGGTGCTGACGTGCAGGTGGTTGATGTTGTGCTCGACAATCTCGCGCGCCCCAGGGTGACCCTTCGAATCGACGATGAGACTCGCGAACTCACGCTTGCCCTTCATGGTGCACACCAGGCGAGCAACGCAGCTGCGGCGGCAGCTGCGGCCAAGGC
>DMNR01000335.1:38040-41985 GCA_003452655.1 Actinomycetota bacterium
GCCGGAATGACTGCAGACCAGATTTTCGTGGCCCTCGAGGATGTGCGTCAACAAAGCCGTTGGCGGATGGAAGTTACCGAGACCAGCGATTCAACAACGGTCGTCAATGACGCTTACAACGCCAACCCCGAATCGATGACAGCAGCGCTTCGGGCGCTTGTTGCGATGGGTCAGGGGAAACAGACCTGGGCAGTTCTCGGTGAGATGAAGGAGCTTGGGGATGCGTCGATCCTGGCTCACGATGAGATCGGACGATTGGCCGTTCGCCTTGGCGTTGACCGCCTGATCGGCGTGGGAGAAGCGTGTCGCTCCATGGTTCTGGGGGCTGCCAGTGAAGGCTATTACGGCGGCGAGGCGCACTATTGCGCCGATGGCGACCAGGCACGGAAATATCTGCTGGAGCACGCGCAGGCAGGAGACGTAATTCTCTTTAAAGCCTCGCGTGCTGCGGGTCTGGAGACCCTCGCCGAACAGGTCATCGCTGACCACGGTGGACCGGTTTATCCCACGGCTGGTGAAGCCCAGTGATCTTTGTTCTTGTCGCCGGCGCAGTGTCGCTGGTGGTCGCTCTGCTGGGGACCCCACTGCTCATCAAGCTGTTGCTGAGCCACGGCTACTCGCAGGCCATCAGGGTCTCGACCGCCGACGAGCCGTACCCAGAACACGAAGGCAAGCGGGGCACCCCGTCCATGGGCGGGGTTGCCATCATCTTGGCGGTCTTGCTTGGGTACACCGCCTCCCACCTGGTATCTCACCGTGCGCCGTCGGTATCGGGGTTGTTAGCACTGTTCCTGATGTTGGGCCTCGGCGTTGTGGGGATGATCGACGACTACCTCAAGATCTTCCGGCGGCGCAGCACCGGGATGCGGGCGCGAACGAAGTTGGTTGGGCAGGCGATGGTGGCGATCATCTTTGCCTGGTTGACGACACAGTTCCCGGATGCCGACGGCATCACCCCCGCGTCCCAGGCGATCTCATTCGTCCGAGATACGCCGATTGTCCTGCCGACAGCGCTGTTTCTGTTGTGGATCTGGTTCCTTGTTACTGCGACGACCAATGCCGTGAACTTGACCGACGGCCTCGACGGGTTGGCCTGCGGAGCGGCAGCGATGACGTTTGTCGCCTATACGATCATGTCGATTTGGCAGTACGGCCAGAACTGCAGTCTGGTGGTGTTTACCCGCTGTTACGACGTTCGGGATCCGCTGGATCTCGCGGTGCTCAGCGCTGCCCTCGCGGGCGCCTGCTTCGGATTCCTGTGGTGGAACACGTCGCCGGCCAAGATATTTATGGGTGACACCGGTTCACTGGCAATCGGTGGGGCGATCGCCGCGCTGGCAGTTCTGAGTCAAACCGAGCTTCTTTTGTTCTTCCTTGGTGGCCTGTTTGTGCTCATCACCCTGTCGGTGATCGGGCAGGTGGGCTCGTACAAGCTGACGGGCAAACGTATGTTTCGAATGGCGCCCCTGCATCATCATTTTGAGATGAAGGGTTGGGGCGAAGTAACGATCGTGGTCCGATTTTGGATCATCCAGGGGCTCTTCATAGGGGCTGGCCTGGCGTTGTTTTATGCCGAGTGGGTGCAGTCCTGATGGAGCACAAAGTCGACCCCCACCTGGATGATTTCGGCACGAGTGACTCCGATTGGCTCGATGTCAAGGTCGGAGTGGTCGGACTCGGGATTGCAGGCTTTGCCTGCGCAGACGCCTTGATCCAGCGCGGCGCACAGGTGACTATCCACGACGAATCCAACGGTGCCAAACAGATTGAACGTGCCACGATCCTGGAGATTTTGGGCGCGCGGATTGAGCTTGGCACCCCTCCGGTGGCCGCAGATGACTGTCAACTGCTCATCGTTAGCCCGGGCGTCCCCCCGCATGCAGAGGTGATCCGTGGTGCTCTGGATCGCGGCATTGCTGTTTGGGGCGAACTTGAGCTTGCCTGGCGATTGCGCGGGCAGGATGCCGCGCGCTGGTTGTTCGTGACCGGAACCAATGGCAAGACGACCACGACACTCATGCTCGAATCCATGTTGAAAGCCGCTGGGAAGAAGACCGCGGCCGTGGGGAACATCGGGGTTAGCCTGGTGGAGGCGGTGACCTCAGGGATGGACTTTGATGTCTTCGCGATTGAGGTGGGCGCTCCGCAACTGCCGTTTGTTCACACAATCAGTCCGCTAGCCGCTGCATGTCTCAACGTCGCTGAGGACCACGTTGATCATTTCGGCTCGTTCGACGAGTACGTAGCGGCCAAGGCTCGGGTCTTCGAGCGGACACAGCGCGCCTGCATCTATAACGTCGAGGACCCGGCAACTCAACAGATGGTGGCAGACGCAGAGGTCGTCGAGGGCTGTCGAGCAATCGGCTTCACGTTGGGTTCTCCAGGGCTTTCGATGCTTGGGGTGGTGGACGAGTACCTGGTGGATCGGGCATTTATCCCGAATCGCAGCACCCATGCCCAGGAACTCGCGACCGTCTCTGACGTCAACCCGCCGGCGCCTCACAACGTTGCCAATGCGTTGGCTGCGGCCGCGCTGGCTCGGGCGTACGGGGTTACGCCAGCGGCCGTCCGTGAGGGTTTGCGATCGTTCACTCCTGCTGGGCATCGGATTGCCGATGTCGCGACCGTGGCAGGCGTGCGCTACGTCGACGATTCTAAGGCGACGAATGGCCACGCCGCTGCCACCAGCCTCGCCGCCTATGACTCCGTCGTGTGGATCGCCGGGGGACTGGCAAAGGGTCAGGAATTCGACGATTTAGTGATCGCTTCGGCTAAGCGCCTGCGCGCCGTCGTGTTGCTGGGGCAGGATCGATCTCGAATTGCCGAAGCGTTGGCACGACACGCGCCGCAGGTGCCGGTACATGACGTGAGTGCATCGGACACTAGTGCGATGGCCGAAGTGGTCAGGTTGGCTGCACAAGCGGCGCAGCCTGGCGACACAGTGCTGTTGGCCCCAGGTTGTGCGTCGTGGGACATGTTCCGCGACTACTCAGCTCGGGGCGATGCCTTCGCCGACGCGGTGAAGGCACTGGGGTAGGCGGGAATCGAGGGGATTCCCGCCCTGACACGATCGGGGTGGTCGGCATTAGCACGTCACAGCCACCTCGGACAAGACACACCCAAGGTGCTATCGACCCCAATGCCACACCGGTCGACGTTACCGACACCACCCGCAAGCCTCGGCGCTTCGCGGACGAACCGAAGCGCAAACTGTTCTCCCTCGGTCGCGCACTCAAACATCCGCTTGCTGACTACGGCTTCCTGCTTGGCGCAACTCTGCTGCTGCTCATCGTCGGACTGATCATGGTGATGTCGGCGTCGACGGTGGTGTCGTATCGAACCACGGGCTCGAGCTACACCCTGTTCCTGCGGCAGCTGTTGTTCGCGGTCTTGGGGCTCGCGGCGATGCTGACGCTGTCGCGGATGCCGGTCTCCTTCTTCAGGCGCATGGCCTACCCGGCAATTGTTGTGGCTTTTGTTGCGTTGGTGCTCGTCCTCGTGCCAGGAATTGGTGTGGAAGTGAACGGCCAGCGGAATTGGATCTCGCTTGGCGGTCCATTCCGGCTGCAGCCCAGCGAGTTCGCGAAGCTCGCGCTCATCATCTGGGTTGCCAACCTGCTCGCAAAGCGAAGAGACCGGGTTACCGGTTGGAAGTCACTGCTGATTCCGCTTGCCCCAGTAGCTGGAGCGTTGCTGTTCTTGATTCTCATGGAGGGCGACCTCGGCACGACTCTGGTGATGATGCCGATGATCGCGGCGATGCTGCTTGTGGCTGGCGCACCGAAGAAGCTGTTTGCCTGGATGGGTGGGTCGATCGTCGTCCTCATCGGTTTGCTTTCAATCACCACGCCCTATCGCCTGCAGCGATTTGCAACGTGGCTTGATCCGGCAAGTGACCCTGATGGAACTGGTTGGCAAGTTCTCCATGGGCAGTATGCGCTGGCG
>DMNR01000296.1 GCA_003452655.1 Actinomycetota bacterium
GGTTCGGGGGTCTGTTTGGAGGCCAAAGCCCGACGGACCGTGTCAGTCGAAACACCGTGACGGTCAGCGATATCCCGCAACGATGCCCCGCCTGCGCGCTTGGAAACGATCGACTCGGCCATGTCATCGGTCAGCTTCCACGGGCCCTTCGGGCCCTTCCGTTCGTTGACCAACGCGCCGGTCCCGGCCTCCTTGTAGTCATTACGCCACCGCCACAACGTCGACTCGTTTAAACCCAGAACCTCAGCAACAGCACGCTGAGATGCGTGTTGGGCGTTCACCAACTGGACCGCCGCCAAACGTCTCGCCGAGTCGTCACCGGCCGCCCAATACCAGGCCGCCATCCCCCACAAGAACACCGACCCGGCACCATCCTCGTCGATCAGAACATCCACACCCGGTCCGACCGGTATCGACCCCCCAGGACCCATCGGCAACGGCGCCATGGCCCATTCCCTGCCTGAAACCGTGACCGCCATCGCACCCGCCAAACGCCGTGAACCCTTACTCCTATTATCGCACTCATGCCGCGACAAAACAAGCCCAAACCCCCGACACACCAACAAATCTCACCTCACCGGGTCAGGAGTCCTGAACACCGCAATCGCGGCCGATCAGGGCTGCAACCCGGCAACGGTGTCGAAGTGGCGTCACCGTTTCGCTCAGGACCGTCTCGACGGGCTCGTTGATGCCCCACGACCGGGGGCGCCACGCAAGATCGGCGACGACACCGTCGAAGCGGTCATCATCGAGACCCTCGAATCGGCACCCGAGAACGCTACGCACTGGTCCACCCGCGACCTCGCCAAGAAGCACGGGATCAGCCATCAGAGTGTCTCGGAGATCTGGCGGGCGTTCGGCCTGAAACCGTGGGTCGAGGACTCCTTCAAAGTGTCTCCCGACCCGCAGTTGGTCGAGAAGATCCGTGACATCGTCGGCCTCTACATGAACCCACCGGTCGCAGCAGTGGTGTTCGCCGTCGACGAGAAACCTCAGATCCAGGCGATCGACAGGACCGCCCCGACACTCCCGATGCTGCCCACCACCCCGGCACGAGCGACCCACGACTATGAACGCAACGGGACCTGTGACCTGTTCGCCGCGTTGGACATCGCCAAGGGCACTGTGATCACTGACATCAAGGGATCTCACACCTCCGAGGACTTCCGGAAGTTCTTGAACAAGATCAACCGGGAAGTCCCCGACGAGCTCGATGTCCACGTGATCCTGGACAACCTGTCGACCCACAAAACCCCGAAGATTCAACGCTGGCTGCTACGCCACCGGAGGTTCCACTTCCACTTCACCCCCACCTACGGGTCGTGGATGAATCTTGTCGAGCGTTGGTTCTCGGCGTTGACGACCAAGAAGCTGAAGCGATCCGCTCACCGTTCGGTCAAAGAACTCGCCGACGACATCGAGGACTGGGTCGCCCGCTGGAACGAGGACCCGAAGCCGGTCGTGTGGCACAAGACCGCCGACGAGATCCTCGAACGCCTCGCTGGCTACTGCTCCGATGTCCTCGGAACCGACTTATCCACCGAATCAGCCTGACAGCACACTAGGTGCACATTCTTGAAGATCACGTTGAAGAACCAATCTCGTTCTGGACGGCCCTCCCGATCCCCTCGCGTCCAGCCGATTATCCCTGCGTCTCTGCGGCAACCGAAACGGGTCAACCAAACCAGAATACTGTTCATCGGTCTCAACATGGGCGGCGCTGATACCACCAGTGCAGCGTTCTCCGCCGCGCTGGCCCAGAGTAGCCCTCTCGGCTAGCATGTCTCAAGTGAGCAGCGCACAATCTCGGCCTGGAATGATCTGGCTGCAACCAGGCTCGCCTACCACACTCGGAATCAAAGCCACTATCCGTCGCGGCCCTAATGGTGAGTCGGCATCGGATATCAAGCACTGGATATCGTTGCTTTCAGCTACAATATGTGGTGGTCGATTATTTCGCGTCACCCAATTCCCTGCCGGCATAGAGTGAGCGACCACGGGTCACAATCCGCCCTCCGCCTCATGTCCTATGCAGACCTAATTCCGGTGCTCACCTGGCGCAACACTCCCGAGATTCGGAACTGCATGTTTTCTAATGACGTCGTCACTCTGGGAGCGCACAGGGCATGGTATGAACGGGCAATCGAGGATCCGACCATCCACTTGATGGTCATGGAATCAGAAGGTGTCGCGGTCGGATTCATGAATGTCACGCGAATGGACGATGGGGATGAAGCCGAATGGAGCTTTCACACCGCCCCGGGGGCCAGGAGCGGTACCGGATTTCAAATGTGTTCCTTGACTCTCGACTATGTCTTCTCGGAAACGAAGATACGTCGCATGAAGGCGCAAGTCTTACCGTTCAATATTGCATCTATGCGTCTCCACGTCCGGCTGGGATTCCAGCGGCATGAGGTTGAGCGTCGCTGGATCGACGGTCATGGCCGGTACTACAACATAGTGGGTTATGAACTTCCCTCGATTGAATGGAGAACGTAGAATGGCGCCAGCTCGCTTTCAAGCGGGTGACGGATACATCGTCGCGAGCAGCAGGATGTGGCACTATGATGCGTACCTCGACTTGAAAGGGAGCTTGGCGGCAGATTGGCGCTGGGTATCAACGAAATCTGGCCTCGAGGATACCCTCAGCCAGATGCGACCGCGCTACATCTTCTTTCTTCATTGGAACTGGTATGTACCATCCGAAATATACGAAACTTACGAATGTGTTTGCTTTCACATGACGGACGTGCCATACGGCCGGGGCGGCTCACCGCTGCAGAACCTCATTCTTGCTGGTCATACAAGTACGAGACTTACCGCCCTAAGGATGGTTGAGCAAATGGACGCTGGGCCTGTTTACGCTCAACGTCCACTTGAGCTGACTGGCAGCGCTCAATCTATCTATGAAACGGCGGGCTGGAAAAGTTGTGAAGTCATCCGCTGGATAATTGATAATAACCCTGCTCCGACAGCTCAGAGTGGAGAGGCTACCCTATTCGAACGCCGAACACCGGCTCAGAGCGAAATGGCAAAAGACGCCGATAGCAATCGTGTATTCGACTTCATACGAATGTTAGATGCGGAAGACTATCCTCACGCCTTCATTGACTATGGCAATATGAGGCTTGAACTGACCGACGCGAGGCTGGCCAATGGAAAGGTGAGCGCCTGTGTTACTATTTCATTCGACGAGGTAGCTGGACTTGAGACCGGGGACATGTGATCGTTAATTGGCCAACGCGCACTCGACATTCGTCGTACAACTTCGTTTGCCCAGCCAAAGCAGATGTCTGTCTGCCACCATGCCGCTACAGAAATTTACCCCATAGACGCATGGGCTCGGTCATACCTGCCGGGAGGTTCGCGTGCTGGGAGCCCTTCATTGAGTAGACGGATACTGGTTGTGGCAGCTCACACGGACGACGAGGCCCTCGGTTGCGGCGGCACCATTGCTCGTCATGTTGCCGAAGGCGATACTGTGAATGCTGTTTTCCTTACGGATGGCCTCTCGTCTCGTCCGGACCAATCTGGCACGGATCTGGACGATCGCGTCCGCGCCGCCAGGGAGGCGCATGCGATTCTCGGTATATCCGAGGTCAATTATCTCGATTTCCCAGACAACCAGATGGATGGTGTGGTACTGCTTGAAGTTGTCCGGGCACTGGAGAGAATCCTGTCCGCGTTTGAGCCTGAGGTGATCTATACCCATCACAGTGGCGACCTCAACGTGGACCATCGCGTAACCCATGAGGCTGTTATGACTGCATGTAGGCCGATGCCGGACCACCACGTCAGAGAAGTGTATACCTTTGAAATCATGTCAAGTACCGACTGGGCCAGTCCAACGTCCAGTCAATTCTTGCCCGTTTTGTACATCTGTCTCTTATACACATCTGACGCTG
>DMNR01000108.1 GCA_003452655.1 Actinomycetota bacterium
ACAACCCAGATGACAAAGGCGATCACCGTGAGAGGGATCGAGCTGAGAACCACGAAGAGCCAGAAGACAACTGAGCCGATTTGCCGCATCTCATGAGGGTAGCTTCCGGTAGTTACGCCACCGTAGGCCGTGGGTACTCCTCGCCTCACCTACCAAACGGGCCGCAATTTCATTTCGATTCTTCCGACTTCACGTTGGCTGAATCACGAAGCCCACGCCAGTTGACAATGATAACGATTGTCAATAAGGTCGCGGTGTTCAATCTTCTACCGTTGGGAAAGTCTCGTGTTCAAAAAGACCGCAGGATTTGGCGCTGTCGGGCTGATTGCTTTGCTAATTGCAGGGTGCTCATCCTCGTCGACAGATTCCGGGGCGGCGGCCAGCGGAGCACCAAGCTGCCCCACCGCCGCGACTCCAGTAACGGTCAGCGTCAACCAATGGGGAAACATCGTCGAGCAGCTCGCCGGCCAGTGCGGCAGCGTTTCGACGGTCGTCACTGCGTCCAGCGGTGATCCACACGATTACGAGCCAACAACGGGCGCCATCGCGGCGTTCTCAAAGGCGAAGATGGTCGTCATCAATGGAGCCGGATACGACGAATGGGCCACAAAAGCAGTGCAGGCCAACAACAGCTCGGCCGATGTCGTGAGTGCTGCAACGGTCAACAACGTGCAGCCTGGGGCAAACCCCCACCTCTGGTACAACCCCACATACGTCACCAACATGGCCAACGCGATTACCGCTCAGCTGAAGGTTGTCGCACCGGACGCGAGCAGCTACTTTGATGAGCGCCAATCGGCTTTCCAAGCCGCAATGAAGCCCTACTTCGCCGAGATTGACAAGATCAAGGGCGGTGCGGCGGGCAAGACCTACGGAGCAACTGAGAGCGTCTTTGACTACATGGCGCAAGCGTGCGGACTGGTGAATCTGACGCCTGCTGGCTATCAGAACTCGATCACCAATGAATCTGAACCTGCGCCGGGGGACATTGCTGCGTTCAATGCAGACCTGACCTCGAAGAAGATGAGCGTCCTGATCTACAACACCCAGACCGAAGGGTCCGTTCCCAACCAACTCGTGAACAAAGCGAACTCTTCAGGTGTCCCAGTCGTGAATGTGACCGAGACGCTGCCCGCAGATGTGGGTACGTTTGAGCAATGGCAGATTTCGCAATTGCAGTCGCTGTCCAAGGCGCTCGGGCTGTCCTAGGCCGCGATGCTTGAGCTGGAGAACGTTAGCGCCGTGCGGGGCGATCGCACCATTTGGGAGGAGGGCACTTTTCACGTGCCCTCCGGGTCGATCGTGGCGGTCATTGGTCCAAACGGATCTGGAAAGACCACGTTGCTCACGATGATTCTCGGCCTATTGAAGCCTGGCAGCGGAACGCTGCGAGTCCTAGGCGAAGAGCCGCGGCGTGGGAACTCCCGGATCGGGTACGTCCCTCAGAACTATGCAGCAATTGCCGGCGACAGCATCCGGGCCTGCGACATGGTGCTACTCGGACTGACGGGGACCCGGTACGGCCTCAAGCGCACCACCGCGAGCGAACATGCGCGGGTGCAGGAGGCTCTGGCAGAGGTTGGTGCGACTCACTTCGCCGACCGCCGGATGTCGCAACTGTCAGGTGGGCAACAGCAGCGGGTGGCGATCGCTCAAGCACTCGTGAGCAAGCCCGAAATGCTGCTACTCGACGAGCCTCTCGCGAACCTTGATGTCCGGAACCAACAAGACATCGTCTCGCTGCTTAAGCGCATCAACGCCGAATCAGGAATAGGAATCCTCGTCGTGGCGCACGACCTCAATCCGCTGCTATCTGCACTTGATGGAGCCATCTACCTTCTCGACGGACATCCCCACTACGCGGGCGTCGACGATGTGGTCAGCGAGGAGTTGCTCACCCACCTTTACGGAACTGCGATCAAGGTGGTCCGCACAGCACAGGGCGATCTGTTCACTCGGAGCGCCTGATGAACCCTGCCGCCATCGCATTCCAGTCAAACTGGGTCGAGGTCATCTCGTCGGATTTCATGCGAACCGCATTTACTGCCGGAACTCTGGTTGCCGTCGCATCTGGGCTTATTGGGTATTTCGTGATCGTTCGCGGCAGCATGTTCGCCTCACACGCACTCGCCCACATTGGATTCCCAGGTGCAACAGGTGCCGCATTGGTGGGGACGTCGGTGATGACTGGGCTCGTGGCCTTCACTGTGATTGGTGCCGTGGTCATCGGACTGCTCGGCAAGCGCGCAAGCGACCGCGAGATTGCAACCGGGACTGTGCTCGCGTTCGCAACTGCCCTGGGTGTGCTGTTCGCTTCGCTCGCCAGTGAGAACACCTCCACGGTGACCAGCATCCTGTTCGGCAACCTGTTGGCGATCACGACCGGACAACTGATCATCTTCGCGGTGTTTCTCGGGGTCTTAGCTGTGGTGCTCGGCGCGTTGTTCAAACCCTTGCTCTTTGCCTCGATTGATCCAGCAGTAGCGGAGGCACGGGGGGTTCCAGTCAAAGGCCTCGGCGTGATCTTTATGGTGCTACTCGCGCTGGTCGTGAGCATGGCAGTCAGCGTCGTCGGGGTCTTGCTCATCTTTGCCTTGCTCGTCACACCGGCCGCCGCCGCGTTGCGGTTCACAGCCCGGCCAGGGTGGGTGATCCTTTGGAGCGCAGTCATCGGTGTGTTCTCCGTGATAGCGGGGCTCGTCATCGCGGCGATCGTCAACCTCCCGCCGAGCTTCTTCATCGTGTCGTTGGTCTTCATCATCTGGCTGGTCTCAGTAACGATCAGGCGAGATTCCTCTCCGCCGAATAGCGCTGGCGGCCATTCCGGTCATCCGGCCGGTAACTGATCTGGCATTCGTTCTTATGATCCGCAGTTTGCGGCTGCACATCCCCGTGCATTCGCTCCAGATTGGAAGGCGAGGGGCGAGCGGCATCCTTCAGGCGTCAGCCGGTGAACCTGGATTCGGCGGGTAGCATCGAACCATGGCCACGGCAGCTTCCAAGCTAGCGTTCACCGAAACCGGTAGGCGGGGAACCCGCCAACGGCGAGTCATTCGCGAGTACCTGGAGCAGTCCGACACGTTTGTGAGCGCTCAACAGGTCCATGAGGCTCTGGCCCTGAGCGGCGAGAAGGTTGGTCTCGCGACCGTGTATCGCACCTTGCAGGCAATGGTCAATGCCGCCGAAGTGGACCTCGTGCGAACAAATTCCGGGGAGGCTCTCTACCGCAAGTGCGGGACCCGCCATCACCACCACCTGACGTGCCGCAAGTGCGGGCTTGCGGTGGAGTTAGAGGGGCCGTCAGTGGAACGCTGGGCCCAGCGCGTAGCTGCGGAAAACGGCTTCACTGATCCGTCACACGTCGTCGAGCTCTTTGGCATTTGCGCCAACTGCGGTACGTAGGTAGGTGAACTCGGTGGTGCATCACAAGTCCACAAGTACAGCGACTCCTCGGGGGTTCCGTCGGCCTCAGCTCAGGTACCCGACGCTGCAACACCCTTACGGTGGTCCACCTCGTCGAGCAGTTGCTTGAATGATCGGTGGGTACGGCCGCGCCACCACAGCTCGACCAACCAAGAGATCAGGAACGTAGCCACCATCGCGACGGCCGACAGACGTTCCTGGATGAGCATGTAGCCGAATAGGAAGATGAAAAGAACAACGCAGAGGATGACGCCGGTGTAGAGCGGCCAAGCTTTGGCTCCAGTCTGGGATCGGATCCGCAAGTGCCCCAAGTTCACGGCCGCGTAGACGAGCAAGAAGCCGGCCGAACCCATCGAAGCCACGGCGCTAAGCGGGAAGACCAGAACAAAGATGATCACCAGTCCCGCCGTGATGAAGAGGCCCTCGACATCCTTGCCCCAAAGCTGCTTGTCGAACGCGGGGGGCATTCCGCCATTCTTGGCGATTTGGTAGGCGACATTGGCCGAGCCGAAGAGTGTGGCGTTGACCGCTGAGGCGGTAGATAGCAGCGCAGCGATAGAGATCAGCACAAACCCGAAATGACCCAGCGCCGGTTCCGCGGCGACGGCGAGGGCCGAATCACCCAGGGTCTTCAGTTGGGACAGCGGCACCTGACCAACGACCCCGCTGGAAACCGCCAGGTAGATGAAGCCCACGATCGCGCGACTTAT
>DMNR01000333.1 GCA_003452655.1 Actinomycetota bacterium
TTTTTTTTTAATGATACGGCGATAGTGATTACAGCGCCTCCGCTCCACCTGCCGTGCTGTCAGCGGGAGACCGGGCGGCAATCAGGGCGGCGGCTGCAGCCAACGGCACACCTCTCTTCGTCTACCAGCGGACCTCGCTGATCCGGCAGGTCGGACGGCTGGCCGATGGCTTACCAGACGGCGTCGGCATTATTTATTCCGTCAAGGCCAACCCGAACCCGGCCATCATCGGGCTTCTTCTCGATCACTGCGCCGGGGCGGAGGTTGCGGGTGTTGGGGAACTCGCAGCAGCACGAGCAGCGGGCGTGGACCCATCGCGTCTCGCTATGGTGGGCCCGGGTAAGCAGGAGGCGGACCACCGGGCGGCCATCGAAAATGGGATTGGCATGATCGTGGTGGAATCTGCTGCGGAAATGGCCCGACTCCAAACGGCGGCAGCTGGTTGTGGTCCCGTTTCCGTCGCGCTGCGCGTGAACCCGGGCCGCGGGTCCGGCGGTCGGCTCCGAATGGATGGCGACACGCAGTTCGGCATGGAGCCGGAGGTCGCAGTTACCATTGCGCGGGATCACGAGCGCTTTCCAGATCTGTCGATCTCCGGAGTGCATGGATACGGTGGCTCGCAGCAGGCCGACCCGGCAGCGATCGTCCGCTGTACAGAGATGGTTTTGGATGCCGCCGCATACATCCAGATGGAGACTGGGTTGCGCCTCACTTGGCTGGACTTGGGCGGTGGATTCGCCCAGTCGGTCAGAGAGGGCGACCCGAGCCTTGACGTCGCGTGCCTTAAGGCCCCGCTGACCCGTTGCCTTGACCGATACCGTGCTGCGCATCCATGGACCGAACGTATCATGTTCGAGTCAGGACGCTTCCTCGTTGCAGAGTCTGGCATTCTGGTCGCCTCTGTGGTGGACATAAAAGTGAATCACGGCCGAACCTATGTGATCCTAGACGGCGGTATCGCCCAATTTGGCTTCGACGATCGAACCTATGGTCAGCGGGCTCCAGCAGTAAGCCTCCTTGACAACCGGGATGAGCTGGCAGAGGAGATCAGATTGTGCGGTCCGCTGTGCACACCGGCGGACAGGATAGCTGCGTCGGTGAATTTAGCTCGGCCGCGCGTCGGCGATCTTCTTTGCATCTTCAATGTCGGAGCTTACGGGCTTACCGGCAATCCTGGTCTCTTTCTCGGACAAGGCTTCGCGCCAGAATTGCTACTCGAGGGGGCGGGTGCTACTCTGATACGTCGGCGTTTCACGGCAGCCGACTACCTGCGAGCCACCGCCCCTCTGCCTGATTCATTGCGATGACGACGCACGGGTCGCATTCGTATAGCCGCGTAGAAGGATTGAGTTGTGGCGGTTACAATCCACCGATCCAGGCATCATACTGGTCGGCGCTCAACCGTCGAGCGAGACTCAGGCCCCTGTGAGTGCGGTCAACGATCTTGATGGGAAAAGTGCCGTTTTTGGTCAATTTGGGGGTGGTGTCTGCAAAATTCGAGAGTCGCCAAGACTATTCGCATGGGCAACCCAAAAATCGTGCCTCAGATCAGCTTCAGCCGTTTCACGTCACCGAACACCGGCTCATGAAATATCCGGTCTAGTCCTCGAGCCCGTCGAACACTTCGACCATCGACGCCAACTTTTCCGTTTCCATGGCTACGCCAAAAGGCCAGGAAACTACACAAAACCGGCCGCTGTGAACAGAGTGTTCGGAAGTGCGGGATCGTGAACAACATATACTAGCGGGTCAACGATATGTGGGTATCTGCGGCAGGCCTGCCGTCATCCGCGCAGATGTTGACGCGGTCCATTCACACCGAAGTTCAGCCTCAACAGACCTGCCGTAATCACGCCACCAGTCGCCACCCAGCAGTGAGTCTGAGATGTCCGCCAAGGCAGCGAGCATGCGGTCCGGTAGCGAAATAGTTGAGGTCGTGCGCTGCAGCCATTCTTGGTAGGTCGGGTCGCCGAGTAGTGCAATGAGCGCGGTGCCGTCGCCGGTGGCTTCGAAATGGGCCAAGGCGGATCTAACCGCAGTTGGGTCGCGATGCGGTACCGGTGGTTCCAACGCCGCCGGATGTCCCGGGTGCACTTTTGGAGTGACCCAGGCCAAATTGATTCGGGGCCAAAGCGATGGATCGATAGCAGAGATGACCGTGGCAAGAGCTAGCAGCGATGTCGGTTCGGCATAGCCACCACGATGTAGCGCGTAAAGCAGTGTATTCTCCTTGATTCGGCACGGAAACAGGGTCACCGACTCTGCACCCATCTCGAATGCCTCACCAACAGACACTATGGCCTCATGGATCGCTTCCGCCTCGCTAAGCAGAGGCATTCCCACCATGATGTTGAAGCAACAACTGGCGCCCGCGGAGGTCGCATCCGCTACCGCCCGACGGACCTCCACAGTACCGAAGCCCTTTCCGAAACCCCACTTCCTAACGAAGTCATTCGTAGTCTCCACACCGAGTTGAATAACAAACCGCTTGCCTCGGAGGTAGGCAATGCAGTCTGCAACTGCCTCTCGCGTGACTGTAGTTGGGTGGCTCTCGCTGAATAGGACATCGCACTCAGTCGCAGCGACGAGGGCGAGGATGCGCCGCCGCACTGACAACGGGACCTCCCGCTGATCCAGGAAGTTGAAGCTTCCAATCCAAAGCGCCGACGGTACGGACTGCAGGGCCGCCAAACCAAGCGCCACGGCCTCTACCATCGCGTCAGGGTGAGGGCGGCTTGGATGTCCGTAATTGCAGGCGAAGCAGTGCCCAGTGAGGTCCCATGCACATCCAGCAGACGGGAACCAGATGGAAGCGAAGTCCTTGCCCTCCTCAAACCAATATTGGGGCGGCGAAAACTTGCGCCTTCCTTTTCTGGCGGCGAACGTAAGCTTCCGCAGGAATCGTGAGGCTTCTGTTCCTAACTCCATGCCCGACCACGACGCTTCGCTCAAGTCGCTCCCGTTCGAACGGGAGCGGTTACGCTTCGCTTCGTGACTCTAGGAGCAAACCCAGAGGGAGGTGCCTGAATCCTGCAAGAGGCACGCAGAAGTCCGTCAGCAAATCCTCGGGCGCCGTCGTGTCCGGATCGTTGACATACAGGTTTAACAGCGGCTCATTGTCATAAGAGAACCCGCTCGAAGGCAGCCACTCGGTCATCAACTCTTCTGCGACTGCCGAGAGATTACTATAGGGGCCATTTATCCGCGCGACGGCATACAGGCCTGGACGCGTGTGGCGAATAGTTACGCCCTTTTGATTGGCAAGGCCTTCGATGCCGAAGGCGGCAGCGATCTCGCTAACGCTTAGCACATCCTGGCCGAGGGGAAGACCCTGCAAGAATTCTTGAGCGGCTTCCTTCACCGGTGTCTTGGATTCTCCAGTCGCGGTCCAACCTCCGTCAACAATAGAGAGGCCGAACAGTCCGGGCGTTCGGTTGCGCTCTAGGCCAACAACTTTTGCCCAACTTAGTAGGCTCTCGCCGAGGGGTTGTACCTGCTCCGTAATCGTAAGCGGCTGCACCCCGAGCTGTAGCGTCTGAGCCCGACCGCCTACGGCGGCGACTCGATACGACGGCAGATCCTTCAGTTCCACGTGTAGAGTTGACGACATGTTTACCCCTTTTCACGGTTTGTGCACCTATCGATCCCAAAGGTGCTATGGAAGTACGATACCGACATCCGCCTTCTACGCGAAGTATATACGCAAGATTATGCAATGGTCCATCTGGCCTCCTCGCCGCCGTCCTTGCTTCGCGTTTCTCCAGTCTTGTGACGAAGGGCGCCGAAGTCGCGGTTAACGAGATCATCGACGCCATCGGGAATGCACTGGCACAAGGTGATCGCGTGGAA
>DMNR01000325.1:0-166 GCA_003452655.1 Actinomycetota bacterium
TGGGACGACGACTTCGCTGCCGCGCTCGTGCACGAACTTGGTGAAGAAGGTGCGACGGATCTACTCCACCAATTCGGATCCTCATTGCCTGAGGCATACAAGGAGGACGTATCGCCGCGCGAGGCGATTCCCGACATTGTGAGCCTCGCTGCACTCAAGGAGCCCG
>DMNR01000325.1:439-5020 GCA_003452655.1 Actinomycetota bacterium
TCTTCGCGAGCCTCGGTGCACATCTGCTCGAGGAACGTCCGTATGAGTTAACCCGAGCCGATGGCCAGACTGCTTGGGTTTACGACGTCACGATGAAGTTGCCAACGCATGGCTCGGAAAGCCTTAGTGCGGATCAGGCAGCTCGCTTCTGTGAGGCTTTTCTGGCTGCTTGGCGGGGGGAGTCTGAGGTAGACGGCCTTAACGCTCTGGTGTCGTCCACGTCGTTGTCATGGCGCGAGGTCGGCTGGATCCGGGCTTGGTTGCAGTACGCGCGGCAGCTGGGATCGCCGTTTTCCTATCAGTACAGCGAGCGGATGATCTTGAGCAATGGCACGATCGCGGAGCTCCTGGTTCAATTGTTCCGAACTCGGCTTGATCCTGATCTTGATCAATCGACGCGAGACTTGGAATCGGCGGTGGTCGACGCGGCGCTTAGTGAAGCGATCGATGCCGTCGCGAGCCTCGATGCAGACCGGATACTGCGGCAGCTGCACGCGATCGTCCAAGCGACGTTGCGTACCAATGCGTTTCAGGTGGACCAGAACGGACTGCCTCGCCGCACCCTTGCGATCAAGCTTGCACCCCACGTGATTCCCGGAGTTCCAGCACCAATTCCGGCCTACGAGATTTGGGTGAGCTCGCCGCGGCTCTCGGGTGTGCACTTGCGGTTCGGCGCAGTTGCGCGTGGCGGCTTGCGATGGAGTGATCGGCCTGAAGACATGCGGACCGAAATCCTGGGCCTGGTCAAAGCACAAATGGTGAAGAACGCCGTGATCATTCCGGTCGGTGCCAAGGGAGGGTTCGTCGTCAAACAGCCTCGCGACGCCTCAGACCGAACTCTGTGGACCCAAGACGGCATCGCTTGTTACCGGGAGTTCATCACGGCATTGTTGGAACTGACCGACAACCGTGTTGGTGGTGAAGTCGTACCTCCGTCGAACACGGTTCGGCTTGACGGCGATGATCCCTACCTCGTCGTTGCCGCAGACAAAGGCACTGCTTCCTTCTCGGATATTGCGAACGAGATTGCCGTCGAGCAAGGATTTTGGTTGGGCGACGCATTCGCATCTGGCGGCTCGCATGGCTACGACCACAAGGCGATGGGAATCACTGCCCGCGGTGCTTGGGAGTCGGTGAAGCGACATTTCCGTGAGGACGATATCGACACCCAGACGGATCCGATCACGGTTGTCGGGGTCGGCGACATGAGCGGTGATGTGTTCGGTAACGGGATGTTGCTCAGCGAGTCTCTTCGCCTGGTCGCGGCATTCGATCACCGGCATGTATTCCTAGACCCAGACCCTGACCCGCAGGATTCTTTCAACGAGCGCCAACGGCTGGCCGACCTTGACCGGTCTTCGTGGGCCGACTATGACGAGAGTCTGTTGAGTGCCGGTGGTGGCATCTACGCGCGAGACCTGAAGACCATTCCGATTAGCGACGAGGTCCGGACTCGCCTCGGGTTACCGCCAAGCGTCACGACGCTAACTCCAAACGAAGTCGTCCAATCGATATTGCTTGCTCCGGTGGACCTGCTGTGGAATGGCGGCATCGGGACGTACGTCAAGGCCGCGACGGAGTCCAACGTCGAGGTGGGGGACAAGGCCAACGACGCCGTGCGGGTCAACGGTCGCGACCTGCGCTGTCGAGTGGTGGGCGAGGGTGGAAACCTTGGATTGACGCAGGCCGGGCGGATCGAAGCCGCTCGCTCGGGAGTTCAGCTCAATACGGATGCGATCGATAACTCGGCTGGCGTCGATTGCTCCGATCATGAGGTCAATATCAAGATCCTTTTGGACACGGTAGTTGCCGACGGTGATCTGACCGTCAAGCAACGCAATGAACTACTCGTAGCAATGACCGATGACGTTTCTGACCACGTGCTGCTCGACAACTATCTTCAGAACCAAGTCCTCGGGTATGCCCGAGCACAAGCGCCCGCGCTTCTGCCAGTTCACCAGCGGATGATGCACTCCCTGGAGGAGCGTGGAATTCTCGATCGCCAGCTTGAGGTGCTGCCGTCCGATCATGAAATCAGCGAACTGATCGCCGATGGGAAAGGGCTATCGTCACCTGAACTTTGCGTGCTCTTGTCGTACGCCAAAATTGCTTTAACGACTGACTTGAGTACGTCAGGACTAGCGCAGGAGAAGTGGTTCGACTCCGTCCTGCGAGGCTACTTCCCACCCCAGATCGTCGAGTCGTACGGGCCTTGGCTGGAGAAGCATCCGCTGCGTACCCAGATCATCTCGACGCTAGTTGCCAACGACATGGTCGACTCCGGCGGGATCACTTTTGTCCATCGGGCAATCGAAGAGTCCGGTGCCTCACCCGTCGAGGTCGCGCGCGCCTACACAGTTGCTCGCGACGTATTCGGACTGCGGGCCGTGTGGCAACAGATCTCGGACTTGGACGGGATTGCCCCGACGAACGCCCAAGCTGCGCTGCACTTGGAGGTGCGTCGGCTCCTGGACCGGGCTACGCGTTGGGTGCTCGCGCTACGTGGAGGAACGGTCGACGTCGCCGGTGAGATCAGTCGATTTGGTGCGACTGTTCAACACTTGGCATCTGTGGCGACTCGGTTGCTGGTGGGATCCGAGCGGAGTCGCTTCACCGAGAAGGCGGACTACTTCGTGTCACTCGGGGCTCCGCAGTCGCTCGCAGAGGAAGTTGCGATGGCGCTGGACCGCTTCAGCCTCCTCGACATCGACGACATCGCCCGGCGTTACTCCGAACCGCCAGAGGTGGTCGCGGAGTTGTACTTCTCGATCTCGGAGCACTACGGCATCGATGGATTGCTCAGCAATATCTCAGCGCTTCCGCGCAGCGACCGTTGGTCCAACCTGGCCCGAGCCGCGTTGCGCAGCGACCTCTACTCCGTGCTTGCAGGATTGACCAGCAAGGTGTTGCGCTCCACGTCCGAGGAGGATCCGGCGGAAAGTCGCATCGCGCATTGGGAGGAACGCAATTGGGAGGGTCAACAGCGGGCGCGAGCGACGCTTGGTGAGATCGATGCATCTGGGCACTACGATTTGGCGACGCTGTCCGTTGCCTTACGCGTGCTGCGCACTCTCGTCCAGCAGGGTTCGAGCTCGGCTCATCCAGATGATGACGTTCCTGTGCCGCCTGCAATGTCCAAGATGTGAGACCACACTGCGTGATTCCGTGACCGCAGTACCGGGAAGTGCACGCATGTAACTCGTTCACCGGAGCTAGTCCGATGGTCGCAAAGATCAACTCGCGGTATATGGGCGGGTACTCGCGGTAAGGAAATGATTGCGATGCAGACATCCGTCAAGGCGAGTGTGAATTGACGCTGATCAACTCCCGAACCTAATTTCTGTCGCGTTCAGCTAACCACTGGGCGCTGTGGGGTTCGCGTCGTCGACGCGAATGAATGGGGGAGCCCCACAGGACAATTTGGGGGAATTGTGGACTCGGTCGGCCATGTCACAACGTTGGTCCGCACGCTGTTGCGAGAGCGGTCGATCGACCCACTCACCGAGGTTGATGCCGTTCGCGCACTCGTCGAGCAGGTCGTAGATGACTTCCTCGTCGCGTGCGCGGACGGCACACCCGGAATGCCCTCAGCGCCACCACACCGCGATGACCTGATCCTGCGGGTCAGTGATTCGGTAGCTGGGTTTGGGCCACTGCAGCGCTACTTGGATGACCCGACGATCGAGGAGATCTGGATCAACCATCCCAGCCGGGTATTCGTCGCGAGGAATGGTCGCAGTGAGCTGACGTCGACAGTCTTGACTGAGTCGGCGGTTCGCGACCTCGTCGAACGGATGCTCAGTACCTCGGGACGACGGCTCGACGTGAGCTCGCCGTTCGTTGACGCAGCGCTTCCGGATGGCAGTCGCCTACACGTCGCGATCCCTGACATCACGAGGCGCCACTGGGCTGTGAACCTGCGTAAACATGTCTGTGCGGCAAGTGAACTCACTGACCTCGTCAACCTCGGCGCGATGCCTGTCCAGCTGGCGACCTTCTTGTCTGCGGCAGTCGTGGCGGGTCTCAATATCTTGGTTGCCGGGGCAACCCAGGCAGGCAAGACGACACTACTTAACGCCCTTCTTGGAGCGGTGCCTGCCAGCGAGCGCGTTGTCACGTGCGAAGAGACATTTGAACTGCAGTTGGCCGATCACCCGGACTGGGTGGCGATGCAGACCCGGCAAGCAGGCCTTGAAGGAACGGGCGAAGTCACACTGCGCGACCTCGTGCGCGAGGCACTGCGGATGCGTCCTACCCGGCTGGTCGTTGGCGAAGTCCGCCAACAAGAAGCGCTCGATCTGTTGGTGGCAATGAACTCGGGAATGCCAGCGATGGCGTCGCTACACGCGAACACCGCGAGGGAGGCGATCACAAAGCTCTGCACCTTGCCATTGCTTGCTGGGGCCAACATTTCCGCGGACTTCGTGGTTCCGACCGTTGCTGGTTGCGTTGATCTTGTGGTGCACCTCGAGACGACAGCGGCAGGCCGACGGCGAGTCAGTGAGGTCGCGGCCCTCTCGGGTCGCGTTGAAGGTGGCGTGATCGAAATGTCTCCGATGTTCGTCACGGCAGGTTCAGGAC
>DMNR01000211.1:0-4924 GCA_003452655.1 Actinomycetota bacterium
CGCCTTCATAGAGGAATGCCGCAACGTACGAGAACAACAGGGTGCGCGCGAACGGGCTCGGTGAGGCAGTTGTGGTTGTGACGACGTCGATGCTGCGACTTTCGATGTCGCGCATGAGTTCGATGAGCGCGGGAACGTCGTAGACATCCTGAAGGCACTCGCGCACAGTTTCGATGACGATCGGGAACGTCGGATACTGAGACGCGACCGACAGTAGCGCCGCACTGCGCTGGCGTTGTTGCCATAACGGCGTTCTGCGCCCAGGGTCGCGCCGCGGCAGGAGCAGGGCTCGAGCTGCGCATTCCCGGAACCTGCTGGCGAAGAGCGCTGAGCCGCCGAGCGCACCGGTCACGAGGGAGGCGACTTCATCCGGGGCCAGGAATGCCGCGTCAATTGCGGCTTGCACGGTCGCGTCGTCATCGGTGTCGGGAATGCGCAGCACAATGCCGTCATCGGCGTGGATGATTTGCGCGTCGAGCCCGGTTAGTTCCCGGATGCGCGAGCCGATCGCCAGCGCCCAGGGGGCATGAACCCTCGCGCCGAAAGGTGAGTGAACGACCACCCGCCAGTCTCCGAGCTCGTCACGGAATCTTTCGATCAGCAGGGTTTTGTCGGTCGGCACGTGTCCGGCAACCTCCTGCTGTTCCTTCACGTAGCGAACTAGGTTGTCGGCCGCCCACTGATCAAGCCCGCTCTCGATCAGCGTTCGCAACGAATCTGACTGGGAACTGTTCGCGATGGAACGGGTCAGGCCGCCAAGGGCGCGCCCCACCTCGACCGGTCGGCCGAGTGAGTCGCCATGCCAGAAGGGGAGCTTTCCTGGCTGGCCCGGCGCCGGGGACACGAGGACGCGATCATGGGTGATGTCTTCGATGCGCCAACTGGTTGCGCCGAGTGCGAACACGTCGCCGACCCGCGATTCGTAAACCATCTCTTCGTCGAGTTCGCCAACGCGTGATGCCTTTTCTCCGACCATGAAGACCCCGAAAAGGCCCCGGTCTGGGATCGTTCCGCCGGAGGTTACTGCTAGCCGCTGGGCACCTGGCCTGCTTCGAAGAGTGTTAGTGGTTCTGTCCCAAACGAGGCGTGGTCGCAATTCCGCGAAGCCCTCAGCCGGGTAACGCCCGGCGAGCATGTCGAGGACCGCCTCAAACGCTGACATCGGAAGCGCCGCGTAAGGGGCTGCCCGCCGCAGTATTGCGTAGAGGTCGGCCGTGTTCACTTCTTCTTCGATGCTCACCATCGCGACGATCTGTTGAGCCAGGACATCAAGCGGGTTGCGGGGGATCCGCGTTGCTTCGATGTGGCGCAACTGCATTTGCTCGGCGACAACTGCGCAGGCGAGCAGGTCGCCACGGTGCTTGGGGAAGATGGCGGCACGACTGACCTCCCCGACCTGATGCCCCGCACGACCCACTCGCTGCAGAGCACTCGCTACCGATGGCGGTGCTTCCACCTGAATGACGAGGTCGACCGCGCCCATGTCGATTCCGAGTTCCAGGCTGCTCGTCGCAACGACGGCTGGGATCCTGCCTGATTTGAGGTCATCCTCAATGAGTGCGCGTTGTTCCTTGCTCACTGACCCGTGGTGAGCTCGCGCGATAGTGGCGGGTGCCCCAGCGGTGGATCCCGCCTGGGCCATCAGCTCGGCAGGTGCCGAACTTCTCTGTAGTTCGATGGCGGCACGTTCAGCACCGATTTCGTTGATCCGTGCAGTGAGGCGTTCGGCGAGCCTTCGCGAATTGGCAAAGACCAATGTCGAAGTGTGTTCGCTGATGAGGTCGACTATCCGGCTTTCAACATGTGGCCAAATCGAGTACTGGTCCGGCTGGGGATCATCGAGGACTTCTGCATGCGGATCGCTGGGAATCGCAGGAGCGGGTGCAGACAGGTCCTCGACGGGGACAATAACGCTGACCTCGATGACCTTTTGGCTCGCCGGATTGACGATCTCGACGGGTGAGCAACCACCGAGGAATAGGGCAACTTCCTCAATTGGATCGACGGTTGCCGAAAGTCCAATTCGTTGTGCTGGTCGGGAGAGGAGTTGATCAAGTCGCTCAAGTGAGACTGCAAGGTGGACGCCGCGTTTTGTTCCGGCGACCGCGTGTATCTCGTCGACGATCACGGTCTCGATGCCGCGCAGGCTCTCGCGCGCCTGACTGGTGAGCAGCAAGAACAGGGACTCGGGAGTAGTGATGAGGATGTCCGGAGGACTCTGGGCTTGACGGCGGCGCTCGTCGGCGGGGGTGTCCCCGGTGCGAATCGCGACCGTAATGTCCGGGACTGGTTCGCCAATTCGGCTCGCCTCCCGTCCGAGACCCACCAACGGGCTGCGAAGGTTGCGCTCGACGTCGGCCGCCAATGCCTTGAGAGGCGAGATGTAGAGCACGCGCGCGCGATGTTTCTTGGATGTGGGTTTCGGGCCAGTGGCGAGTTTGTCTATCGCCGCGAGAAATGCTGCAAGCGTTTTTCCCGAGCCGGTTGGTGCGACCACGAGGGTGTGTTTGCCGTTGCGGATCGATGCCCAGGCGCCAACCTGGGCATTCGTCGGTGCTGGGAATGCAGAACGAAACCAATTCCGGGTCAGCGCCGAGAAGCCAGCCAGTGACGCGTCGATCGGCTCGTTGCTTGGCATCTGCCTATCCTCGCTCATGGCCCGTAACTGCTTCGTTGCACACTCTTGTCCATGCGTCTGACGGATTTCTGGCAACGAATGGATCAGGCGCTTGGAGCGGGATACGCAGAGTCGTGGGCCAATGACTTCGTCATTGAGAGCCTCGGGGGTCGCACCGTGCGACAGGCTTTGGCAGCGGGGTTGGATCCGAAAGTCATCTGGCGAGCGGTACATCGCGAGCTTGGGTTACCCCCGTCAGCGCGCTGATACCACCAGCGAGGCCCTATTTTCGTCCTATGAGTCCGACCGCACCGCCGGAGCAGGCTGCTGAGAACGCCGAGCGCGAGCGTCGTAGTTGGCGCCAATGGACCGCGATTTTCATCGGTGCCGTGCTGGTATTGGTCTACCTCTTCTCGCTTGCTGCCTATGCCGAATCAGGGCAGAGTCAGTTGGAGACAGGTCCTCCGGCAATTGGTTCGGACGGCGACGGGATCGACTTCGCCTTCGACTTGGTCGCGATGGACCCGGCGAAGAATCAGATGACGTTGCGCATGTTGGTGAAACCAGAGGGTTCGTTCTACAACGAGGCCGATGCGACGTTCGCGAAGAGTCTGCGATTGACGGTCCGGAGTCAAACCACGGGCCAGGTGTCGCGGGATGTCGCGGCCGGAACCCCGGTTGGTGGCACTACAGAATTGAACGTCTTCATTGACGGAAATCCCAACACCTACCCCTTCGACAAGTATCGCTACGGGCTACCGGCAGCTGATGCCACCGATCCGATAGATGCACCGCTGACCGATCCCGGACCGCTGGTAGCGGTCGTCGAGCTTGGCCCAGACAAGCAGCCCCTGCCAACGGTGATCCCGATCGGGGTTTATCCCTCTGGTGGTCTGCAGGGGTGGAAGGAGGATTGGAGTTACTCGTTATCCCAACAGCAGGTCGGTCAAGCGGCCCCCGGGGACACCCTGATGCTCGCGCTCACGGTCAAGCGTGGCGGTGGAGTCCTGGCATTTGTGCTGGTCGTCCTTGGACTCATGGTGGTCACCGCGGTGCTATCGGGTTTGGTGGCGCGTTCGGTCGCGCGACGACGGCGGCCCATCGAGGCAACGATGGCTGGCTGGTTCGCTGCCCTGTTGTTCGCCCTCGTTCCACTGCGCACCAATATGCCGGGTGCTCCGCCTATCGGCGCATGGCTCGATGTCGCGATCTTCTATTGGGTGGAATTGGCGCTGTTGATCGCAATGGCTGTCTTTATCGGGTCGTGGCTGCGCTACCGCAAACCGCCAACAGACTGAAATTCCTCTCGAAATCTCACAAGTGCGGCGTGTCTGACCCGCTTTCGAACACCTGTTCGGTCTAGTCTGTCCCGCGACGACAGAGTTGGCAGCGCACGGCCGGATATCGCACGGACCTATTACTTACGCAATCCGCGTCTGTGGATAGCGTAAGTAGTCCACAACCGTGCAGTTGTCCGACCTGAATTGTCGGCCGCGGTGGTTAGCGTCAGCTACACACCACAACCGCGAGGGGAACGACCCCTCCAGAGTACGAGGGGTCCATCATGGCCAGAGCGAGTAGCAACACCCCAAGCAACCGCGATATCGCGAACCTTCGCGAAGGAAATCGTGATCATGCGAATCGCGATCACGCACTTGACTCCGCTCTCGCGCAGATCGAAAAGCAGTTTGGTAAGGGTTCCGTTATGCGACTCGGTGACGAGAACCGTCCACCGGTGGAGGTCATCCCGACTGGTGCGATCGCGCTGGATGTCGCCCTCGGCATTGGTGGGTTACCGCGTGGACGGATCGTGGAGATCTATGGACCTGAGTCGTCAGGTAAGACGACGGTTGCGCTCCACGCCATCGCTTCGGCACAGGCTCAGGGTGGGGTAGCTGCATTCATTGACGCTGAGCACGCGCTTGACCCCGTGTACGCAGCTCAACTCGGCGTCGATATCGATGCGCTACTAGTCAGCCAACCGGATACCGGCGAACAAGCGTTGGAAATCGCTGACATGTTGGTGCGGTCGGGCGCGCTCGACATCCTGGTCATTGACTCCGTTGCTGCTTTGGTTCCTCGCGCTGAAATTGAGGGAGACATGGGTGACAGCCATGTCGGTTTGCAAGCGCGATTGATGAGCCAGGCACTGCGAAAGATGACCGGTGCACTCAGTGGTTCCGGCACGACGGCCATCTTCATCAACCAGTTGCGCGAAAAGATTGGCGTGATGTTTGGTAGCCCAGAGACCACGACGGGTGGCAAGGCGCTGAAGTTCTATTCATCAGTTCGGCTCGACGTTCGACG
>DMNR01000211.1:5114-9238 GCA_003452655.1 Actinomycetota bacterium
TTCAAGCAGGCAGAGTTCGACATCGTCTATGGCGAGGGGATCTCTCGCGAGGGCAGCCTGATCGACATGGGCGTCGAGCACGGGTTCGTTCGCAAGGCTGGCGCTTGGTACACCTATGAGGGAGACCAACTCGGTCAAGGCAAGGAGAACTCACGCAATTTCTTGAAGGACAACCCGGATCTCGCGAACGAGTTGGAGAAGCGGATCAAGGAAGAGCTGGGTATTGGCGTTCATCTTGATGTGGATGCGCCGATTGATGTCGTGCTCCCAGCGGAGCCCGCTCCGATCGACCTGTAACAACAGATGGCTACACGTCAGCGCGGCGTGAGACCTGGCCCTGAGCCGCCCGCTGGGATTGCGGATGACGTTCCTGATGCGATCCCAGCGGATGTGGCGCGCACCATCGTCCTTCGTTCCTTGAATCAGGCACCCCGAACGCGCAAGCAACTCGCAGACCTTCTTGAGAAGCGACTGGTTTCCACGGAAGTATCGGGTGAAGTGCTCGATAGATTCGTTGAAGTTGGTCTCGTCAACGATCGTGAATTCGCGGAGAACTGGGTTCGATCGAGGCATTCAGTGCGAGGCCTCACTCGTCGGGTCCTGCGTCAAGAACTTCGGCAGAAGGGCATCTCCGACATCGATGCGGACGCCGCGCTGGAACAGATTGATGAAGAAAGCGAGTATTCCGCGGCAGTTGAGTTCGCTACTCGCAAGCTGAGGAGCCTCAGTCGTTACGACGAACCGGCGCAACGGCGCCGACTTATGGGAATGTTGATGCGTCGCGGTTACGGGGGATCCGTGGCGGCATCAGTGGTCTCGCAGGTGCTGGCGAACGAAGGCTGCGACGACGATGTTTGGTAGCGGGCTTACCCTTACCCAATGAATTCAGCTGGCCGGACGTATGAAGTTCGCACCTACGGGTGTCAGATGAATGTGCACGACTCCGAACGCATCGCAGGGTTGTTGGAAGCCGCTGGACATCAGCAGGTTCCTGTCGGAACCGATGCGGACATCATCGTCTTCAATACCTGCGCCGTGCGCGAGAACGCAGACAATAGGCTGTACGGGAACCTGGGTTACCTCAAGCCGGTCAAGGATCAGAATCCGCAACTGCAGATTGCAGTCGGCGGATGTCTCGCTCAGAAGGACCGTGACGAAATCGTGCGCCGCGCGCCGTGGGTCGATGTTGTGTTTGGGACCCACAATGTTGGCTCGCTGCCAGTTCTGCTTGAACGTGCCCGGATTGAAGCGGAGAGCCAAGTAGAGATTGTCGACTACCTGGAACAGTTCCCATCGGTACTTCCCGCCCGTCGTGAGTCTGCCTACTCAGCGTGGGTTGCGATTTCCGTTGGCTGCAACAACACGTGCACGTTCTGCATCGTGCCAAGCCTGCGGGGACAGGAACGCGATAGGCGTCCCGGCGATGTACTCGCCGAGGTCGAGGCATTGGTTTCCGATGGTGTCGCAGAAGTGACGTTGCTCGGGCAAAACGTGAATGCGTACGGTGTCGAGTTCGGGGATCAAACTGCGTTCGCAAAGCTCTTGAGGTCGTGCGGACAGGTCGATGGCCTGCGACGCGTTCGGTTCACGAGCCCCCACCCGCGAGACTTCACAGACGACGTCATCGAGGCGATGGCACTAACGCCTAACGTCATGCCGTCGTTGCACATGCCACTTCAGTCCGGCAGCGATGCGGTTCTTGCGAGAATGCGGCGCAGCTATCGAGCGAAGCGTTTCCTGGGGATCATCGACCGTGTTCGTCAGCAGATCCCTCACGCGGCGATTACGACAGACATTATCGTTGGATTCCCGGGCGAAACCGAAGAGGACTTCCAGGCAACACTCGAAGTCGTGGAGCAAGCACGATTCTCGAGTGCGTTCACCTTCCAGTACTCGAAACGTCCAGGTACGCCTGCAGCCGACATGCCAGATCAGGTACCTGCAGATATCGTTTCAGCTCGCTACGAACGCCTCGTTGAATTGGTAAACGCAATCGCCTGGGAAGAAAACCAGAAGCTTGAAGGTGTTGAGGTCGAAGTCATGGTCGCCCAAGGTGAGGGCAAGAAGGATTTACAGACACACCGACTTAGCGGCCGCGCCCGTGACAACAGGCTCGTCCACTTTGCACCGGGCGATTTGGATCCCCGGCCAGGTGACCTCGTCACGACAAAAGTCACGTATGCCGCGCCATTCCATTTGGTCGCTGATGGCGCCCCGATCAGGCTCGAGCGAACTCGCGCTGGTGATGCATGGCAGGATTCTTGCGGCACGCCTGGCGGCAGTCAGGGGCCGGTAGTGCTCGGGATGCCCACTCTGGTCCACAACGCCACGAAGTAGCTCACTCCATACGGATCGTCCCGGTATCGAAGTTCACCTCGCCAACGCTGTGGTTCAGTTGCCACAACCCGTGCCGCGAAGGGCCACACCTGCCCGCCCGCGGCGAGCAGTTCGGTAGCCAAGTTCTGATCGAGGTTCTCAAGAGTCGTTGCGTCTGCTGTGCTCAGTGCTTTGGCGATTGAGTCGTCGAAGTCGATCGACCGTTCGTCGAAGTACCCGGGAGCCTTCAGGGAACGACATGCGCTGCCGTCACCCATCACCAAGGCGGCTATCCGCTCATCGGAATTCATCGCTTGACTGAGTTCTGCGGAGATCCGCACTGGCTCCGCAAACACGTCGAATTCCAGAAGAGGGCTCGTCCAGCCAACGCGAGCTAGGAGCCACCGTCCGATCGCCAAGCCTTGGTCGCTGCCAATGAGGATTAGCGAGTCACAAATTGCGTCAAGGTCCGCCACGAGTTGTTCGCATGCCGCCCGCAACGTGTCGAGTTCGGGCGCCGCGCCGCTGGCAACTTCCGGCACGAGTAGTGGGGGATGAGGAGCAAACCCGATCGCTGTGATCACGTCGTGACGCTAACCCAGGGTGCCCGTAGTACACGAGTTGTGTGCTCAGATTGACCAGTGAACTCACTCACCACCCCCGCGGTCAACGACAGTGTGGTGGTCGTTCTTGGTCCCACTGGGGTCGGCAAGAGTGCGCTGTCACTTGGTTTGGCACATGCACTTGGTGGTGAGATCGTCAACGCAGACTCCATGCAACTCTACCGAGGGATGGACATTGGAACCGCGAAGTTGTTGCCGAGCGAGCGCGAGGAAATTCCGCACCACGTGATTGATGTTTGGGACCTCGACCATGTGGCGACAGTTGCCGAATACCAGCGCCTCGCACGCGAAGCGATAGCCGAAATTCAGCAGCGCGGGCGGGTGCCGATTCTCGTCGGAGGTTCTGGGCTTTACATCAATTCGGCAGTCGATGACATGAACTTCCCCGGCACTGACCCGCAGGTGCGTCTGCGATGGGAAAAGGAACTGGACCGCGTCGGTGCTGAGGCGTTGCATGATGTTCTTGCTTCGCGCGATCCCGTCGCTGCTGCCCGAATGGAGCCGAGAAACGGCCGGCGGATAGTGCGCGCACTTGAAGTCATTGAAATTACGGGTGAGCCCTACAACGCGGGTTTGGGCGTACCAGGTGCCTTCCTGCCGACAGTTCGGATTGGCCTGCGACGCTCGCGCCCTGAACTAGATGACCTCATTGCGCAACGTGTTGATCAGATGTGGGACCAGGGTTGGGTCGAAGAGGTTCGTCAATTGTTGGAACGAGGATTGGGTCAAGCGCCGACAGCCTCGCGGGCGCTCGGCTATGCACAGATTGCTGCCTATCTGGCGGGAGAGTCTGATGAACAGACAGCACGCGACCTCACCACGATCGCAACGAAGCGTTTTGTTCGTCGTCAGCACTCGTGGTTCGATCGCGATAGCAGGATCAACTGGATCGACCTATCTGGCCATGGCAGCCAATCAGCAGACGTGCTCCAGCACGCACTTTCGGTTATTGCCTGACCGTGTGGGGGAGTTCCTGCGTACGCTGAGTGAATGGCCGAATCGACGCGGGTGCGTTTCCTCAAGGGACATGGAACGAAGAATGACTTCGTGATCCTGCCGGATCGTGAGGCCACACTCGAACTCTCGGCCGCGCAGGTTGCGCGTATTTGCGATCGACGCTCCGGGATTGGTGCTGACGGCTTACTGCGAGTGATCCCGATTGGCGCCGCCGACGGTGTCACGGAA
>DMNR01000268.1:0-1900 GCA_003452655.1 Actinomycetota bacterium
GACCTGGTGATGTTCCACGAGTACTTCAATGGTGACAATGGAACTGGAATAGGTGCAAACCACCAAACCGGTTGGACCGGACTTGTTGCAGATCTGATCATTGGACGCAAGGGTTAAATCCCACATCGCCTCGACAGACTGCAAACTGCGTGTGACCATTAGTGGTCGCAAATATCTGGTTATCGGACGGAACCGTGGGGGGAACTCCCCCGTCTGAGCATCCGGCGTGCTTTGCGCTCACAATTGCTGGATCGAAGTCGGTGCACGAGGGGTACGCCGAGTCACTCGGTCCACTGGGAGGAAAGAATCACTATGTCGCGTCAAATGGCCGTCAAGGTCACGGCTGGAACAGCCGTCGCCGGGGCCCTGGCATTCGGACTGGCAATTCCTGCACAGGCCGCATCGTCGCCCGCACCCGCACCTAAGACCTCATCGACACCGGCAAAGCGCGCCGTTGTTACGACCGCACAGCTCAACGCAGGCACAAAGTTGCGTCTCGGTGATACTGGCGACGGCGTCACNNGTCTACAACGCGACCACCGCCAAGAACGTCGCTCGGTTCAACGAGAAGTTCCGTGGCTACGAAGAAGGCGCGAACAAGGTTGTGGACCTCAAGACGTGGGCCAAGCTGAAAAGCGCCTCTGCGAAGGGCGACCGCGTCCCGAGCGTCTGCAAGACCAAGGCTGCTGCGCTGTGCATCAGCAAGAGCCAGCGCGTCGTTCGCTACTACCGCAAGGGCAAGCTGGTCACGGCGCTTGATGCTCGTTTCGGTGGTCCCGGCAACCGCACCCGCAACGGCAACTTCCGCATCTTCCGCAAGGTGAAGAACGACTTCTCGACGCTCTACAAGACGCCGATGCCATGGTCGATGTACTTCAGCGGCGGCCAAGCGGTTCACTACTCGATGTTCTTCAACGCGGTTGGCTACAACGGTGCGTCGCACGGTTGCGTGAACATCCGCGATAAGCAGGGCGAAATCGCTCTTTGGAAGAAAGTAAAGATTGGCACCTTTGCCAAGGTTTACAACTAGTCCAACCGAGGCGGCCGAAGCACTCCTGGCCGACAACCTCGTCGCGCTGCCCACCGAGACCGTCTACGGTCTCGGTGGGTTTGCGCGTTCCACCGTTGCCGTCGAGAGAATCTTCTCGGCGAAGGGACGCCCTGCGAGCCATCCGGTCATTGTCCACATCCGTGACGCTGACGCGATGGCGTGCTGGGCGCGCGATATCCCGGCTCCCGCGCTGACACTCGCCCGGGCGTTCTGGCCCGGACCGCTGACCGTCGTGGTTCCGCGGGCCGAGTGGGTAAGCGACGCCATCACCGGCGGGCAGTCGACCATCGCCCTGCGCGCCCCCAGCCACCCCTTGTTCCAAGCGGTGCTGACCGAGCTTGCTGACCAAACGAAAACCGCCCCTGGAATCGCAGCGCCCAGCGCCAACAGATTTGGGAAGGTCAGCCCCACGACTGCTGCTCACGTGGCAACTGACCTTGGCCCGCATCTGGAACC
Source organism: Actinomycetota bacterium (assembly GCA_003452655.1). GTDB lineage: Bacteria > Actinomycetota > Actinomycetes > S36-B12 > UBA10799 > UBA10799. The sequence continues at coordinate 1,508 of DMNR01000268.1, forward strand.
CTCCGACCTGATCCTCGACGGCGGAGCCTGTGACGTTGGTGTGGAATCAACGATCGTCGTCTGCGTTGAGCACGGGGTGCACATTGCTCGCGCCGGCGGAATTTCCACTGAACAGATCGCGGAGTTCGTGCCGGTTTTCGACCGCGAAGCCCAGCTGAACCCACGGGTTCCCGGCGCCCTCGCGTCTCACTACGCGCCCGCCGCGGCGGTGTCAGTGGTTCGCACGTCGGCGCAGTTCCAACGTGAGCGCCAGCGTCACCTACTGGGAGCCGACGTTGGCGTGATCGGCCTGGCAGAGGACCTCGAATCATGTCCGGCGAATTGGCTTCGCCTGGCCAGCCCAACAACTGTCGAGGAGTATGCCCACCAGTTGTACTCGTCACTGCGTCGAGC
>DMNR01000268.1:2113-3065 GCA_003452655.1 Actinomycetota bacterium
CGGGCCACCAACCGGCGAGCTGCCCAGTCCTGCTCCCGAATTCGCAGCGCGTTGTCAATCGCGTCCGCCTGCTCATCACTACATGGCAGGCCAAAGGCCACGGCAGTCGCGCCACGCGAATCCATCCGGTAGTCGTGGCCCTTACGAATGAACTCGCCTGGTTTGAAATCCATGCCATTGAGCAGGTCAATGATCGTCAGAACGAATGTCGTCACGGGACGCCAGATCGTCTCCCGCGGAACCTTTGGTGGGCGCGTCTTGGGCGGCCCCATCCACCAAGGAGGACGGACCACGAGGCGGTAGGAGAACTTGTTCACGGGATCGTCGTCGTGGACCACCATCACATGCTTTGGAGTGGTCGGCAGATCTGGTGCTCGCTCGGACAACACCTCGGAGTCCGCTACGAGTAACAACCGCTCCTGTGGGTCGAACAAGTTCCTCGCGTTCCACCAGGAGTTCCACGAAGCAGATCGGAAAGGAACGCCGAGGTAGAGACCAGCATCGAGGCCGAGCTCATCGAATTCCGCTGCTCCTGCCGGGTACGCAACATCGAGTGCAACTTGAGCGCCGAGGCTCTCGCCGAACTGAACCAATTTCGGACGCCGGTCAGGGGGTAGTTGGGCAATACGATCGCGTGCCAGTTCCAGCACCCGCCGCTGCAGTGCGACGCCATCTGCGGTATCGAACAACGCCATCGCGGACGGGACCAGCGCGTACTGCGGAATCACAGTCGCGCAGTCACCACGGGTCAGATACTCCAGGCTCTCGACGAACGTGTAGCTGACGTACCCGACTCCGGTCGGCGAAGCGACGCAGATCAGCGACCGATCGAACGCCCCGATCGACTCCATCTCGCGGAAGCAGACCTGGGCGCGTTCCTCAGTTGTTGGTGCCGCCTCGTATCCGCCCACGATGCGGATCGGGTCCTGAGCGGGTTCGTTCATCACCGCGC
>DMNR01000202.1 GCA_003452655.1 Actinomycetota bacterium
TGTCAGCGATGTAGCGCAACGTTGAACCGGTCGGTCATATGCCTCACCTCTTTACGGCGCGCGCCTCCAGCGGCTGGTAGCGCCCACCAGCGAACCACCCGCACGCCGCATTCGCATCGATACCAATGACGTTTCGCATCGGTACCAACGTCATACGCGGATTCGCACCTGCGCAAGCGGGAAGAACTTAGTCACGAGGTCATCCCACCGGAACTTCTACACCGAGGAAGTTTCTGATCTTGACACTAGGAGATTCGACATGAACAACAAATTCGCGCTCATCCCCGCCGGACTCGTCTTGGCCAGCGCTGCGGCCTTCGGTGCAAGTGCACCAGCCATTGCCGCCCCGACTACCAACTCTGTGACGCAAACAACGACTACCAGCGCGGCCCCAACTACTCGCTCATTCAACTGGGAGAAGTACGTCGGACATAATCATCACAAGCGCCACCACGCCAAGCGCCATCACCACGTGAAGCGTCACCACGTAAAGCGCCACTACCACGAAAACAAGTGGGAGAAGCGTGGCCGCGAGACCGGTCGGTACTACGAAATGAAGTACGGCCGCTGACGCTCCGCTCGAGCCCTCCGGGACCGCCCCCGGCAAACCCCCTTCGTGTTCGGACATAGCTGCGACATTCTCGCGCCATGGCCCCGACACAAAGGGGGTTTGCGGGTTGGACGCCTACTTCAGGTAGTCGGTCAAAGGTGCGGGGTGAAGACCCTTCTTCGCAGCCATGCGCATGACCGACTTCAACTCACCCGCGAGACTTGGAGTGAAGTGGAACAAGACGATGTCGCCGCGCTTGAGCGAACCTCGGATAAACCTAAACGAACCTTTCTCCGCAACCGCATTCCACATCACGATGTGCTGGACGCCGCAGGCGCTCGCGGTCGCATCGATTGCCTTTCGAGTCTTCTTCGCGGTGGTGGCGTATCCGCCGTTTCCGTAGGGCGGGCGCAACATCGTCGGAATGCGTCCGTACTTTGCTCCGTAGATCGCTTGCGGACGGCAGATTTCATACGACAAAGGCGTGCTGCCACTGGTCAACGATTTGTGCGTCATCGTGTGGTTCTCGACGGTGCCACCCGCCGCGGTGAACTTGCGGAAGTAATTCCATTGCCCCGCAACTGCAGCATTCGTGAGGAACACGGTCGCGGGGATTCGGTTCGTCGTGACGTACTTCAGCGCCGCGGCATTCTTCGTGTTTCCGTCGTCAATGGTGATAAAGAAGACGGGGTCCTTGGTTTTGACCACAAAAGTACGCGCAAGCTTGCGCTTCTTTGATAGGGGCAGGGCGCGTTCCTCCGGACCTGCGGCGGCATCAGGTCCAGCGCCGGAGTTGGGCTCACCGGTTGGAAGGTCGGATTCACCGAACGGTTCTGGAGCTTGTGCTGTTGATGCAGCGTTCACGTCGGCCGATCCATCGGTTGCACCGTTCGCTGCAACGGCGACGAGTGCGCCCGCCGTCACGACAACTGCTGCGCCCGCCGCAGCGATCACCGAGATCCGACGTCGCTGATTCATGAAATCCCCACCCACATGCCTTCACTTGCCGATGTGCCGCAATCCCCAAATCCTCGGAATTGCGCGGCGCAAAGTCACCCCAAGGTCGCGGCCATCGTACGTCGCCGCACCGGTCTTGCAACCCCTGAGGGCGAACATTCACACTCCGTCAACCCCATAACTTGAACAGTCAACAACAGGTCGGCGGTACGAAGGGTCGATTCACACCATAGGGTTGCGCCATGGCTGTTTCTGACCCGCTGGTCTGGGTTGACTGTGAAATGACGGGTCTCGACCTAGGCGCCGATGCACTCATTGAGGTCGCCTGCATCGTGACGGACTCTGAACTCAATGAGGTTGATGAGGGCTGCACCGTGGTGATTGCGCCACCGCCAGAGGCGCTCGACCAGATGGGCGATTTCGTGCGGAATATGCATGTTGAATCCGGCCTTCTTGAAGAACTGCCGACTGGAACGACCCTCGCCGCCGCGCAGGAGGAAGTCCTCGCTTACGTGAAGAGCCACGTCGCGCAAGGAACCCGCGCACCGCTGTGCGGTTCAAGCGTCTATGTCGACCGCGGCTTCTTAGCCCGTGATATGCCCGAGTTCGACTCGTTTCTGCACTACCGCGTGCTTGATGTGTCGAGCTTCAAAGAGGTAATCCGGCGCTGGTATCCGAAGGTGTATTACGCAAGCCCGGAGAAGCATGGCGGACATCGCGCTCTCGCTGATATTCGCGAATCGATCGCCGAACTGCGTTACTACCGCGAAGCCGTCCTAGTTCCTGCGCCCGGACCAAATACGACGGAGGCCCGCGAAATCGGTGCCAAGTACGTCATCGAGTAGCCGCTAGTCCACAGCGATCTTGGGCTCGAACCCCGCCGGGTTCAGAACAACGCGTTGGCCAAAGCCGTGCGGGCAGCGACGACATCGGGGTCCTGGGTGCCCACCAGTTCGAAGAGACTCACCACGTGCTCTCGGGCCGCTTGACGCTGNCTCTTATACACATCT
>DMNR01000356.1 GCA_003452655.1 Actinomycetota bacterium
GAGAGCGCAGGGACTGCCCGACGTCTCCATTCACTGACAGTGCGTGCCTTCATCGAGCCACGGGCTTGCTCGACCGTGGTTCACAACCGTGGCTGTGTGGGGTTCTTGTGCGGGTCAACACCAGCAATCATCTCGGTGCTCTACTCCGATTCGCTCTGTTGGTAGATCCAAGGTTTGCATGTCGACTTCCGGGACCAGGATCGAGCTCACGCTTCTGTTGGGACAGACCGCAGCCGGTCGCGGGCGAGGAGGCAGACTTCAGGAGAGCCAACCCGACGGTGGCAGCCGCTTCACGAGCCACCCGACCTACGACCTACCGGACGCGATGAGTAACAATCGCCCCAGCCGGCACCTCACATACAAGTCGGTGCTTCACATAGTGGTCATCGTGTGTTTTCGTCGGGAGCGGGGTTTTCGAGAATTATGGCTGCGGATCTTCCCTCGCATCGGCGAGAAGCCTTCGGAAGGCGTCTGAGTACTGACCGGGTTGCAGTGCAGCGTGGGCTCCCGCGGCCACGACGTCCGCGTGGGTTTGAGTGAATCGACTCCGAGGGTCGAGTGCTTCTGTGCCTGCAAGTTGAACAACGGTGAGCGTGGCAGCGACGGCGGCGCGATACGCGTTTGCTTCACATAGTGACTGCTCGGCTTCAGAGACTTCCCGCGATGCCCGACGTGCGACCTCATACAACCATGCCCTTGCAGCGCAATTCTCCGCGTAGCAGCGTCCTAGCCGTTCAAGGGCAGCACCGCTAATGAGCCGTCGTTGTCCAGGCAACGGCTCTGAAGCGTGACCCGCGATCGCGTCAACTGCGGCGCTAGCAGCACCACACACCACGAGGCCGGGTCCAAGCCGACGAATCGGCAAGTCGTAGGTGAGGAGTTCCTCGGAGTCGACCGGCGCACAGAGTTCAGGGGCGAGATCGACCGCGGCGGCGGTGACCGTGACGGATCCGGTGGCCCACAGCCCGGCAGCAGCCCAGTCCTGGGGAATGCCCAACTGGCAGGTGGGGACGAACGCGACGTATCTGCCGTTCGGCGAGTCGAACTGCGTCAGCATGTGGTCGGCATACCAGATTCCGCTCGCCAACGGCCATTCTCCCGACAGTCGCCAGCCTCCTCCAGCTCGCGGAATCGCTGTGGCTACAGCTGTGCCGGCAGCGGCAAGGACTCCGCTGCACACCTTGTTCGCCGCGGCAGGACTGAGGAAACGCGCATATGCACTCGCTTGGTAATGCACCATGAGCACCCACGCCGCACTCGCGTCGTTCTGGGCCGTCCTTATCACGACTTCGCATTGCTCCAGATAGGAGATGTCCACGGGGCGCACTTCGGGTGGGGAAGCGGCCTGCAGAAGACCGTTGTCGGCCATCGTGGCCAATTCGGACCTGACATGGTTGACTGCGTCGGTGAGCACCTCCCCATCATGACCGGTTCGGTCAGGTAGCTGAGGCCAGTTGGTTTGAGCTTTCTGTGGACACTCGTTCGGGTTCGTGATAGACACCGATGCTATGACTATTGACACAGGGACCGAGCAGGACACCCTCTCGCTTGACGAGCTGATTGGCATTGTGGGAGACAAGGACGACCTTCTCAAAGAGGCGGTGGAGAGGCTGCGGCGTGAGCGTTCCGGAGAGATGGCCGACTGGTTCAAACACGGCAACCACGGGAGCCACAACTCGGGCTGAGCAGTTGTGGCCCTATGACGGCGAGTGTGATTTCGACCGCATGACGGCAAGCGGGTGGAGTCCATCGCCGTTGGCAGAGTTCGTCCTGAAGATCCAGACCCGCTGCAATCTGAACTGCGACTACTGCTACGTGTACAACATGGGCGACGAGTCCTGGAAGGACCAGCCGCATTCAATGACCTTGGCCGTCGCAGATCAGCTATGCCGCCGCATCGCCGAGCATGCCGAGGCCCATAAACTGCCGAGCGTGCTGTTGTCGCTGCACGGGGGCGAGCCGTTGCTGAGAGGTCTTCAGCCCTTGCAGGAGCTGGTGGAACTCGTACGTGCCCGCCTGGATCATCTCAACCTTGAGATCTCCATGCAAACTAATGCGACTCTTGTTGATGCGGAAGTCGCCGACGGTTTGGCCAGCCTGGGTATTCGAGTGGGCGTTTCGCTAGATGGTACAGATGACGCCAATGGGCATCGACTCGACATTCATGGTCGGCGCACCGACGAGCGAACGCTCGCCGGAATACGTGAGCTCGCAGCACATGACGGCCTTTTCAATGGCATCCTCTGCGTGATAGACCTGAGAAACGATCCGGTTGAGGTGTTCCGGACGCTGGTCGAGACCGGCGCTCCAAGCATCGACTTTCTCGTTCCACATGGCTCATGGATGAAGAGACCGCTCGGCAAGCGCTCGACGCGTAAGGGCGATCTGAGCGCGCCTGCCCCCTACGGGGAATGGCTGGTGAGCGCATTCGACGAATGGTTTGGCTGGACTGGTCGACGAGTCAAGGTACGTATCTTCGAGGACATTGTGCACCTTCTGCTTGGCGGCGAAGCCTCATACGAGGTCCTTGGCCTTGGCCCGGCGACCCTTGTCACGGTTGAGGCTGACGGTGCGCTGGAGCTGGTTGACCACATCGGCGTGGCGTACGACGGAGCCGAGCACACCGGGCTGAGCGTGTTCAACTCCAGTTTCGACGATGTGTTACGACACCCGGGGGTCGCTTGCCGCCAGATCGGTGTGGAAGCCCTTGTCAGCCAATGTCGCGAATGTGATTTCGCGAAGGTTTGCGGTGCTGGCCTCATCAGCCATCGATTCGACACCTCCGGTGGCTTTCTGAACCCGACCGTCTACTGCTCGGATATGCATCACCTCATTGGACATATCCAAAGAGAGCTACAGAATCGTATCGGTGCCCTCGCGGCACGACCAGCGTGAACGGCGGGCGGTTTGCGTCCGCTCTTTCCGGACCAGAAGCGTTCGCTGCACGGGACGGGTGGGCGCTGCTGACCATCGCCTCGTACGACCAGCCGTTCGAGGCCGAAGCCTTCGCAACTGTGGCAATGCTCATCAACGAATTGGCACTGCGGCCACCCGCTTGCGTGCTGGATATCGGTGTCGGAATTGGGCGCCACCTTCGGGCGTTCGCGGATCGAGGTTTTCTGGTGGGCGGTGTGGAGCAGTCAGCGTTGCTGTGCAACTATGCGAATCGCGCAGTGGGGACGGAGGTAGTGACGCACGGAGAGTTTGAGGCGCTGCCCCAGGTTGAGTTGCCTGCGCTATATCTCCTGATGTCGGACACGGTCTCGATCCTCGGTCGCGCCGGCCAGCACAGCGAGCGGCTCCGCCAACTTCGTCAACAGATGGCAGACGAGTCGACGGTGGTCATCGAGGTCTCATCGCCACGGATGTGGCCCACTTCAGGCGTGCATGTGTGGCCGCCGATCGACGATATCAGCATCAGTGAGACCGTCGAAATTCACCATACCGTGGCTACCAGAAGCGTGCAATTTGAGTATCACGGCGAAAGCTTCGAACTGGTCGGTGATCAGCTGCTTCTCGATCTCAACCAGTGGCGAGAGCTATTGGAGGGAGCTGGATTCAGGTTGACGGGAGAGATCCACACACACCGAGGCCAACGGTGTTCCGTGAGCGACGCTGACAACATTGTCATGGTTGCCACTGCGGCCAAGGGTTGGAACTATCTCTCAGACTTGTCCGAGTTCTTGGCAGCGTGGCGTGACCCGGCACATGTTCGGAATCAGCTCACTACGCCGCTGACCAGCGGATCGACCGGGCGGATTACGGACTTGATGAACGCTCCAATAGGACGGGGCGCGACATTGACTCGGCACCACGACTCATTTCGTGATGCACTCGAAGTCAGAATTGGGCCCCTTGTCGCTGAGCTTGTCTTCGGATGGAATCAGATCCTGTACTCGAGTTGTGAAGGCCACTACTTCAATGACACCGGAGCCTGCCCCGTCATCACCGATGCATATATTGCGGCAGTTGCAGTGGACGATCGTCACCTTGATCTCTTGCAGGCTCTTCTTGAAGTGGCGGCGGAGTCGGTGGGTTCAACCAATGTGATTGACCCGTTAGTTCGTGAGAGGAAGCTCTGGGGGCCCGGTGGCGCAGTGCAGGCCGTCGACCTGGTGATGAGGCGGCAGGATGGCGCGTCGTGGGAGTCGTACTGTGACGCCGTCGACTGGGCCGTAGCTGTAATGGTGGAGAATCTTCAGGGGAGGCGCGCCGGTGTCCGAAGTTGAAAGAATGCTCGCGGCCGCCATGCTCGATGCTGATGCCGAGGATGCTCTGTGGCTCCACCGCCTGGGTTGGGGTCGTCGAGCAGCAGCAATCATGCGTCTTCCCGATGTACTGGAGCGTGCACGCGCACACGCCCTAGCGGGAAGGGTGTCCGAGATGACCGAAAGTGATATCGGTGCTCTAGCAAATCCAGTCGGTTGGCAATGGGTGAGAGCTCTGCTCGACGCTGCCGAGATGGGCGATGTCGACCGGTTTCGACTGTTGGAGGGTTACTTCGAGGACGGATCAGCCGACTTCCGTTCGCGCACTCTTCGCACATCCGCGCCCGGCATCCAACTCTCCATCGATGAAGATCTTCTGCAGGCTCCCGTGTCGGGACATTTCTCGTTCCACAACTGCGCCGGTGCCGTGCGCCAGCTATCAGCTGCCCTGGAGCTCGCCGGTGAATATGTCCCCGCATTACTTCCACGGTTTGCGACGGTGGTGGTGCCGGTTGATGCAGACGCAGGGCAGGATCAGGCCGCCACGTGGACCGAGACCCCTGGCGTCACCTATGCCTCACTTGGTCGCCCACCGTGCGATCTCCTGGCAGCTCTCGCACATGAGGAAGCCCACTCGATCCTGAACTCAGCCGAATCACTTGGGATACAGCTTCCAAACCCTGATGGGACGATGTTCGTTCCTTGGAAACTGACGCATCGCCGACTGCCTGCCGTCGTGCACGGAATTGCCGCATTTGGTCGCGCAGCTGCCGTCCGGCAGAGGGTGGTCGGCGTCACACGGTGTCCGACTTGCGCACAGCACCTTGAGGCTGAGCGGCAGTGGGTCGTCGACGTCGTCGAAGGTCTCCGCAAGGGCGAACTGGGCGAAGAGGGGAACACGCTCGTTCCGTGGGCGGAGGAGATCGTCCGGACGATCGATGAAGCTGCACCCGTCTCGACCCGCTCCGAGCCGCGCGTCCTCTGCGGCGGGGATGAGCCCTACAAGTGGCGATTGCTTGAGCTCGGCGACCGGGACGCTTGCGCAGCTCTGTACACGCACCTCTTTGGTTCGGTCTGGTCACGCCGGCATACGCCCTTCTACTCGCAGGATGTCGCCGCGCTCCCACTCGCTGGTGCTGGCGTCGTCCAGGCGATCCGAACGCTGGCCAACGGCCCGTTGGCCGAAGTCGCGTCCCAAGTCGTTGGTTCTCATGTGCGGGTCTCCGCACTCAAGGTGCATCGCCATCGGCCTGGCGATCGGGTAGGCGTACACACTGATGCCGAGGCTCCCGCTCTAGTCGCCAGGGCGGTGATCGGAATCACGCCCGGACACAGGGGCGACGATGGTCGCCTCGAGCTGCTCGACCATCGGGAACGGCCGGTAGTCGGAGTCGGTCCGGCTCTTGGAACTGCGCTGGTCTTCGCTGTTGGCCCAGAATCACGCCATCAGGTGACTCAGGTGGTTGGACCGGGACCGCGGTTCGCTGCTGTCGTATCCTATGAACGTGTGTCCGCCTGATGTCGATATTCGACGCTGACACCCATCTTTACGAGGAACCGGATTGCTTCACTCGGTTCCTCCCTGCACGTTACCGGCCGCGGGCGTTGGAGGTGTCCGAATTCGAGGGCGCTCGTCGGTGGTGCTTTGCGGGAGCACCCACTGTATTCGTTCCAGATGACATCTCGTCCGCACACGGTCCCGGCGCAGGTGCCGAAGTGTTCGAACCGAATACCGACCCACCGAAGCGTCACCCGACCGACATTCCCCTCTATCGCGATCCAACTGTCCGTCGTCAGTTCAACGAGTCGCACGCGGTGATCGGCGCGGCAGTGCTGCCTAATATCGGGCTCGTCGCAGAGCATGAGATGCGCAGCGACCCCGAGGCCTCGGTCGCGAATATCGTCGCCTACAACACCTGGTTAGGGAACGCCTGGGGATTCAATTTGAGCGAAACCCTGTTCGCCATCCCGATCATCCCCACCGCCATCCCAGAGGCGACGAACAATGAGATCCACCGGCTGGTCTCGCTCGGGGTGCGCGCTGTCGTGGTTCGCCCCGGGCCGTGGGGGGGTCTCCCACCGGGAGATGCTGCGTTCGACCCTTTCTGGTCTACGGTCGCATCGGCCCGGATTCCCGTGTACGTCCACATCACACAGTCCGGATACTCGACATGGTTCGGACCGGCGCTCGGAATCGAGGCCGACCCCGCTGACACAGCGCTCACTCCGCTGCACGTTCTCGGCTGCTTCGGCTCGCGCCCGATGGAGGACACCTTCACGTCGCTGGCGATGTGGGGGGTGTTCGATCGTTGGCCAGACGTCATCATCGTGTCAGCCGAAAACGGCGGGGACTTCGTTGACCGGCTGTGGGACCTTGAGCCCTTTTTTGGCCAATGGCGATCCGACCGTATGTCTGATGCCTCGGGGCGTTCGGTCGCAAAGCCCGAGAAGTCGATCAGGACCCTGGCCCGTCGCCACCTTCGCGTGGTCTCACCGCCGTACCGTTCGGCGGCACATCTCGTCTCGAGGCTCGGGGCGGAAGCAGTGTTGTTCGGTTCCGACTTTCCACACCCGGAGGGCCTGCCGACGCCTGGGCACAGTCACTTTGTGACCGAAGGTCTTGACATGGTCGAGCGAGCAAAGGTTCTGTGCGGAAACGCCTCTAGGTTGTTCGGGCTAGCTGATGTTCGCGGCTGATCTGGTGCGCGGTTGCATCGCCGATGAGTTCGGCCGTGACGGTTTCTGTGTGCTGCGCGGCGCCATTTCCCAGTCTGACTGGCAGCTCCTCCGCGAACGCTGTCTCGACAATCTGTGCAGCTATGAAGCAACACCCGAGCTCAGCGACAAGTCGGGAGGCATCCAATCGATGCATCTCCCACTCCTTGGGTGGGGTGACCGGTGGCTTGATGCTGCGGCCGAGGCGCCGACGGTTGAACAGGCTGCCGCTCTGCTGACAGGCAGACACGTCTTCTGCGATCCGCTCACGGTGGAGGCCGTGTCCTACAGATCGTCTGTGCCATGGCACCGTGATGCGACAGTCGACACGCTCGGGGTGAAGTTCGTTGCATACCTCGACGGTCTGACCGGCGAAAACGCGCTGCTCATGGCGGCAGGCTCCCATCGTTCGTTGGTTCCTTCGGAGTCGGAGATCCTGGCGCTTCACACCATCTCGGTGCTTGAGGTTGACGCAGGCGATGTGATTGCGTTCGATCTGCGGTCATGGCACGCCAATTTTGGTGTCGGTCCACGCACGCAATGGACGATCACGTTCCTTGCGGCGCCGGATACTGCCGCCGAGCGCGCCGCCGCAGAGCACTGGCTTCGAGAGGGCGAGAGTTACGACGCGGCGCCGACTGGGATTGATCGGTCATGGGTCAATCCGAACTGGTTCGCGTCGGCGTCAAGCGATTCCGTACGTGAGCGCTGGGTGGCGCAGATGGCGGACCTTGGCCGTGTCGCCGCCAGCGCAACGCGTGTCCGCCCATGAGCGGACTTCCAGGCCTAGGCCGCCACTCGTTCGAGGGAGCGAAGCTTGTCATCTGGGATCTTGATGGCACGATTTGGCACGGAGTGCTAGCGGAAGGCGATGTGACGCCTATCGGCCGGGCCCTAGAGGTTGTCCGTGCATTGCGGGCCGCTGGGGTGGTGCAATCGATCTGCTCTCACAATGACTTCGAGACGGCGCAGCGGGAGTTGACTCTTCTCGGTATCTGGGGTGCCTTCGTCTTCCCTCGCATCGGCTACCGACCAAAGCCAGAAATGGTCAAGGAGATCATTGCGTGTGCGCAATTTCGCGTCGAGCAGGTACTGGTCATCGATGACGAACCGCGGATGGTCGCCGAAGCGATTGAGACGTGCGGAGTGATCGGAGCGGCCTCGGAGGAGGCGGTGACCTGGACACTGCCGCTCCCCGTCGCAGATCCTGAGTCTCGCCTCTCCCACTACCGAGTCCTCGAGCGGAGGGCGGCCTCGTTGCAGCCGAACGATGTGCTCAGCGGCGACGGGTTTCTACGCAGGTCCCACATCACGGTGGAACTACGCAGCGCTGCTGACCTCGCTGACCGGGTTCTGGACCTTGCAGCCAGGGCATTCCAGCTGAACTACACACGCCAGCCGGTGACAGCTGCTGAAGTCGCTGAGTTTGCTGCTCGCCCTGAATTCGAACTCCGGGTGGTCAGCGTCCGTGATCGATTTGGTGACTACGGCATCGCAGGGTTCTATGTGCTGGACACCACCAGACGACTGTTGGTGCACTTCGTCTTCTCCTGCCGTGTTCTGGGCATGGGCATCGACGCATACGTCTGGCAGCGACTTGGAAGGCCGGAGTTGGCGCATACCGGCGAGGAGGCGCCGTCGATGGCTGCCTTGGGACGACGAGTGGACTGGGTCACGGAAGGCGCCCACGGGTATCGCGGCCCTATCCCCCAGGTTGACGTGCTCATCAAAGGGGGATGTGAAGTCGAAGCGACCGCCTCTTACATTCAGCCTGAACTAGGCGCGGCCACTCTTGAGACGATCGCAACGATTGATCGGGTCCAGCGATTTGGGCATTCGAGCCTCGACACGCTCATGTCGCTGACCGCAGGCTTCGGGCCTCAGTTGGACCAGGTGCCCTGGCTTCGCGGTTCGGAAACGGCGCTGGCGAGTTCCAAGTGGCGCGTCGTCATACTCAGTC
>DMNR01000418.1 GCA_003452655.1 Actinomycetota bacterium
GTCAGGCGGCTGCACGAGAAGCTCTTCTATCGACCGCTGCTCAACGCCGTGGCGAGGCTCGATTCCGGGGATGCCCGCCTCAGCCTTGAGGCGGCCAGCGAGCGGCTGACGGCCTTGGGCTACGTCGACCCGGAAGGCGCACTGCGCCACATCGAGGCGCTGTCATCGGGGATCAGCCGCCGAGCAGCGATCCAACGCACCCTGTTGCCGGTGCTGCTGGGCTGGTTTGCAGACGCACCGAATCCGGATGTTGGGCTGCTCGGATTCAGACGAGTTTCAGACGAGCTCGGCGGCACGCCGTGGTACCTGCGGCTCTTGCGTGACGAGTCGGAGACTGCTGAGCGCCTCGCGCACTTGCTGTGCGCCTCACGCTTGGCAACGGATCTACTGCTACGCGCCCCCGAAGTGGTCGGCTTGCTCAGTGACGTAAAGGAACTCGCGCCGAAGTCACTCGAGGACCTCATGCGCGAGATGTCTGCCACTGCTGCGCGCTACGACGAACCCGACCGCGCAGCCCAGTCGATTCGGACGATTCGCAGTCGGGAACTGTTCCGAATCGCGGCCGCAGACGCAAACGGTCTGCTCTCAGTCCCACAGGTCTGCCAAGCCTTGAGCGACATCTCGGATGCGACGATCTCGGTGGCACTGCAGATCGCGGTGGAGGCGGTCGAGGCGAACTTGGCAATGCCACTGCCAACTCGCTTCTCGGTCATCGCGATGGGCCGTCTGGGTGGGCGAGATGTTGGCTACTCCTCGGATGCCGACGCCATGTTCGTGCACGACCCACTGCCCGGCGCCGACGAGGACGTAGCAACAAAGGCGGCGATTGCGGTGGCGAATGAGCTGCGCCGCCTGCTGTCACTTCCGTGCGCTGATCCGGAACTTGTGATTGACGCCGACCTGCGCCCGGAGGGTAGGTCAGGTGCGCTGGTTCGAAGTATCGCCTCCTACGGCGCCTACTACGCACGCTGGTCCTCGCCGTGGGAAGCGCAAGCGTTGTTGCGTGCCAGGCCATTGGCGGGGGATGAGTCGCTGAGCGCGGAATTCATGGCACTCATCGATCCACTTCGCTGGCCGGTCGACGGGATCAGTGATTCCGACCTGCGGGAGGTGCGCCGCCTCAAGGCGCGGATGGAATCCGAGCGGTTACCCAAGGGGGCTGACCCTTCGCTGCACGTGAAGCTCGGCCGCGGTGGACTGTCGGACGTCGAGTGGGTCGCGCAATTGCTTCAGATGCGCCATGCCGGAGAACCCGGATTCGAAGATCTTCAAGTGACCGGCACACTTGATGCGATCGAGGCCGCATCGGAACTTGGCTTGATGACAGCCGAGGATCGTGATGCCCTTGAGGCGGCTTGGTGTTTGGCTACGCGAATGCGCAATGCGGTGTACTCGGTGACGGGTCGCCCGAGTGACCAGGTTCCTTCTGACTTTTCAGTTCTGACATCCGTGGCCTTTCTGTTCGGCTACCCCCCGGAAGAGCGCGCGCAGCTCACGCAGGACTATCTGCGGATCACTCGCAAAGCACGCAGCGTCGTCGAGCGGGTCTTCTATGAATGGGAATAGTTGTGCCCTGCCACTGGCATGATCACCCGAACGAATGACAGAGTGGCTTCATGCTTACGTCACCAAACCCCGGTTCCTCTGCAAGCGCCGCCAGCAATGAGCAGGCGCAACTCATCGCAACTTTCTACGAAGCCTTCTCACGCAGGGACGCTGAGGCGATGGTCGCCTGCTACCACCCCGACGTCGTCTTCTCGGATCCTGCGTTCGGGACGCTTCGCGGTGAATCGGCAGGGGACATGTGGCGGATGTTGTGTAAGTCCGGCAAGGATCTGAAGGTATCGGCAAGCGAGATCCACGCCGATCACGGCAGAGGGCGCGCGCATTGGGACGCGTACTACACCTTCGCCACGGGCCGCAAAGTACACAATGTGGTTGACGCGCGCTTCGACTTTTCACAGGGTCTCATCGTCCGCCATACGGATGATTTCAACTTCGACCGATGGGCAGCGCAGGCGTTTGGTCTGCCGGGCAAGATCCTCGGATACGTCCCGGTGGTTCCAGAGTTCTCGATGCAGCAACTGGCACGACTGCAACTCAAGCGCTTTCAGGATTCGCGGCGCAAGTAGCCTCATCACGTGTTCGACTACATCGACCAAGGGTTCTACTGGCTGGGCCAGGCATATGCAGAGACCCCGTGGGCGCGAGCCGGGCTCGTTGTGGCCGCCGTTGTTGCATTGCTGTTGGCAGTGCCGATGGCCAAACTCCTGCGGAGCAATCCGGTGATCGTTGGGCTGCTACTTGGCGCGTTTGGTGCCGTCCTGGTCTTGACACTGACCCCTCGGCTGCGGGTCTACGGGGCACCCGAAACTTGCTACCTCCAGTTTGGAAAACCGACTCGTGCGGACCTGATTCAACCTACCGACGTTAGCCTCAACCTCCTGTTGCTCTTCCCCGTCGGGGTTCTGCTCACGTGGCTGCGACCGTTGATCGCCGTTTGTTGTGCATTCCTGATCGCGCTCGCCTTGCCGGTCGCCGTCGAGTACGCCCAGTACTCATTGACCCAACTCGGACGAAACTGTTCGTTCTACGACATCGAAACGAACGTCATCGGGCTGCTCGCTGGAGTAGCGGTTGGCCTCGTCGTGCGGCTGGTCTGGACGGTCATGGCTGGATTGGTCAGGATGGTGAAGCGGTGATCGAGATTGACGCTGACCATTTTGAGTTGTTGGTGGAGCGTGCACTGGAAATGATTCCGGACGAGCTCGCCTCGAAGATCAGCAACGTTGCAGTGTTGATCGAGGATGAGTCGCCACCGGGCCAGCCAACCTTGCTTGGCCTCTACCGGGGGATTCCGCTCACCGAACGTGGCGCCTCGAGCTATGGCGGCGTGCTACCGGATTCAATCACCATCTACCGCTTGCCCATCCTCGCGATCTGCGACAGCTACGAGGCGGTGATCGCTCAAGTGCGGATCACCGTCGTCCACGAGGTCGGTCACTACTTCGGAATCGAAGAGGAGCGCCTGCATGAACTTGGGTACGGGTGAGCTTCCCGCACGTCATCTGACAGGCTGAGCCAGTGGCCCCTCGGAATCTGCTGAACCTAGAGAAGGTTTCCAAGGCCTATGGCCATGATCCAGTCCTCGATGAGGTATCGCTGGGCATTCATGTGGGCGACAGGATCGGCGTGGTCGGCCGCAACGGCGGTGGCAAGTCCACGCTGCTCGCGATCATGGCTGATTTGGTCCCCCCGGACTCTGGTCGCGTTACCCGCACGGGCGGCGTGCGACTGGGCGTCCTGACTCAATCGGCAGATATTCGCCCGGGCGAGACGGTGCGTTCGTTCCTCGCAGGTGAGCGTGAGGCCTACGAATGGTTGTCGCAGGCACGCACGAGGCAGTGCTTGACGGCGCTACTTGGCGGTTTCGACGATCAGCGGCTCGATCGGCACCTCGGCGACCTCTCCGGAGGCGAGCGACGACGCGTCGAACTGGCCGCACTGATTCTCGACGATGTCGACGTGCTGAT
>DMNR01000122.1 GCA_003452655.1 Actinomycetota bacterium
CGTTGAGCATCACGAAGTGCACGGGGTAGATGCGCGCGAGGCGCAACCATAGGAAGTGTCCGGCGGACTTTCCCTGCACCTTGGGTCCGAGCTTCGTCAGGTACGTGTGGGTGAGGATAAAACCCGAGAGGGTGAAGAACAGGTCGACGCCAAGGGAGCCAACCCGCAACACTTCATGGAGGAGCGGAAAGAGAACTCCCGCTGTCGCCAGCGCCGGTTGGTAGTGATACAGCACCACCCAGAAGGCTGCGACGAACCGCACTCCTGTGAGCTGACGAATGAACTGACCCATGACCCGTCAAATCCTCGCACGTGCTGTCGTTGTCACGGCACAAGCCCCGCCGGGCTCGGGCGTTTGATCGGATCGATCTGACCGCAAGCTTCACAACATGGCAGCGAAGGTGCAGATCCATCGGCCATCCCAGCCCTCAAGCCGCAGCGTGAGCGCACGACTTCGGCCCGGCGTTCGAACTATGGCCGCCACTTCGACGATTCCATCGGCAGGTTCGTCAACTCGAATACTGCGAACAAGCGCCTGTGGTGATCGTGAATGCCGAGTGGTTGTGGCAACGCGGTGGCTCGACTGGAGTTGGGCCAGCACCTGTGGCGTCGACCAGCGACTGAGTTGTTTTAGGGACCGACGACCACCACATGCCTCCACCCAGGCTTGGCCGTAACGCTGTGCCCACGCTTGGGGTTCCGGCAGTTGGCTGCTGGTGGTCGGTTGCCTTTCAAAGAATTCGTCGCTGGTGTCTTCGTTGTCCCAGGACTCGGGTGAACGTGCTGATAATCCAGTGCCGGGCGTGTTGGGAACAATGACGGGGACGAACGGCTTCGGCGCGGTGAACTCAAGGTCGAGTGCCTGTTGTTCGCCCGAGTCCAGCGGTGCAACCAACTCGAGCGGCGCGGTGGCGATGTGGTCAGGTCGAGTGATCGGCCGAACGAGGAGTGACGAGGCCGCTGCCCGTTGCGCAATGGAGGTTGTCACTTGCCACCGCCATGGCTTGCATCGGAACTGGCCCCAGAACCAACCTGAATCGCTGGAACCGACAACCACATTCCAGTTCTCAACCGGTTGGGGTTGTCACCGATGCGCCCCTTGTTCGTTCGGTACCACTGCCGCCACTGGCGGTCCACCGACCGTGCGCTGGCGGTGGCGTCGAGCTGCCGCTCAGCAAGCTTCCACAAACAATCGCCCACCTGCACCCGCACCTTCGCTCTGCCTGCCCGCTGCGTCAGCCTCGCTGTCTCCGTCTGCTCCGGCATCGGGGCAACCGGCCCGTCGGTTCGCGCAACGGATTGCTGGGGTATTCCCCGGTCAAGGTCTGGTGCACTCGCGGCGAAAGCGGGAGTCGATACAACTCCCGCGCCGGTAATGCCGACCAACAGGATTGCCAGGCGACGGGCTAGCTGAGGGGTCACGCGCCACGAGTAGCGGCGGATCTGAGAACTCCATCGAGTTGGCAGTTGAGCGCAAGCGAATAGCAGTGCACCGGCGAAACAACGCAGCAGATACGCGGTGAATATCGCGCTGAGTGTTAAGGCAAAGAGCTGGTCAAAGCTCGAAGTGGCGTGCATTTATCCCCCAAATACGTTTGTTTACTTGCGTTTACATAGTTTCCCGTTGGTTCATGTAACGTCAGGCGGGCTCGAAATGCAAGCCCGTACCCTTGATCTGTGGATATCGAGCAACCCTCGGATGGCCTGTCGCCGACCGATCAGGCGTCAGCCGCGCATCAGCAATTCGCGCCGCCGCATGCGCCGGTTTCGCGTCGGGTTCCAGAAGATCCAATTTCATTCGCTGAGCGGCTTCTCGCTGATCAATCGTCGGCCCTCAGCGATGCCGAGGCCTGGGACTTCTACGCGCAACTCGACGATGAAGCGGCGGTGGCAGCGGGGCGGTTGACCGTGACGGATCGACTGCTTGCAGCACGAGGCACCCAGGTGATCTTGGAAGTTGCCACACCAACTGAGTCGGCCGATGTGGTGCTGGGTGGTGTGCTGACGGAAGTCGGGCGCGGTTGGTGTGCATTATCGGTACGTGGGCGTGTGGTGATCGTCAATGTGGAAAGGCTTGAGTCGCTCGGTGGGTTCGACGGAGAGCAGTTGCCGAGTCACTCGGGTGATTCGAGGACGGCGCGCAACTGGGCAGCTGTTGTTCGTGAGTTGTCGGGGCTCGGGAAAGCGGTGAAAGTCCATCGGACGTCGGGTCGCACGTTACAAGGAACTGTCATCCTCGCCGCTAGTGACCATTTTGATGTGAGTTTGAACCACAGCACCTCGGGTCGGGCCGTGGTGACAATTCCGTATTCCGGTGTCTCGCACATTAGTGAGAGCTAGTTGGTTTCCTCTGGCGACTCGTCGCGTCCAAATGGATGGGTCGACACAAATTCTGCCGTCTGTTCGTAAGCCGATGAGATGTACTTCTCAAGTTCGGTTGCTTCAACGCGCCATTGGCCCCTCCCACCGACCTTGATTGCGCGCAATTCACCGCTGCGAACCAGCGCGTACGTCTGTGCCGCCGAGATATTGAGGGTCTCAGCGACATCCGTCAGTGTCAGAAATCTCGGAGTCATCGGTTCAAATACTGACACGTGCGCGTCCTCCTTAGGTCGCAGAAGCGTCCGATCTGTGGACAACGAACTTGCTCAGCCCCTGGAAACAACATCAACATTCGTGCCTTCGTCATGGATAAACGGGGGGTTTCACCATGAGCGGTATTACCGTTGCGCGCCCGCATGAGGGTAGCGCGGATACATCGAAGCCGGGCTCACCGAATGCCCGCAGAGTTCAGCAAACGCCGGCCTGGCGGCAGCCACGATTCGTTGTTGGGTGCGCGTTGATTGTTGCCTCGGTGCTGTTAGGGGCAGTGATCGTCGGGGGCGCTGATGATCGGGTGACGGTCTGGGCATCCACCCATGACCTTGCTGCCGGCACGGTGGTTTCCGACCAGGATCTCGCTCCGGTGGCGGTCGCGTTGGATCAAGCAGGTAGGTACCTCAGTGCCTCGGAGACGTCGGTCTTCGGGCGTCGGATCAGCCGAGCGATCGGCAAGGACGAACTGGTGGCGCTGTCTGCAATCGCCGCACCGGACATCGATAGTCGGCTGATCACAGTCCCGGTGGAACCTGTTCACGCACCGACCGACCTTGCCCACGGGGATCGTGTTGACATCTACTCAAGCCCGCGCGACGCAGCAACCGCGGGTGGATCTAGTCGACTTGTGCTCACCAATGCGCTGGTTTCTCAGTTGTCGACGGACGTCGACACAGCCCGCGGAGAACTCGCCGTCGTTCTTGATGTTCGGGCTGACCAGGCCGGGGCAATAGTGACCGCCGCCCGAACTGGCGTGCTGGATCTAGTCCGAGTGCCAGTGGGTGCGGCATGAACCCGGCTCGGCCCGTGATGTTGCTGGCGCTCGGGCAGTCTGGTTGGGAAGCTGAGCTGGTTGCTGCTGTTGTCGCGCGGTTGTCAGCGGTGGATGTTCACCGAGCGGTAGATGTCTCAAATCTGCTTGCGGCAACGAATGAGACAAGACCCTGTGTGGTCGTCGTCGACAGTGACTTCCCGCGTCTGGATGCCGCCGTTGTCGCGAAACTGGTGGACGCCGATGTTTCGCTGATTGGAATCGCTGCCGATCCTTCGGGTGCCGCACGGCTGGAGGGATTCGGTATCGACCTGGTCGTCTCGGTCTCGGTGGGCGACGTCGGTGATGCCGTCGGTCACATCTGTCAGCACTGGGCCGCAGTACAAGCAGACGAGTCCGCGGTCGAATCTATCGAGGGTCAGTCGGGGGTTGGCCACGGTCTTCGCCAAGTTCTAGCGGACAGCGGACACCAGGGGAGCCTTGTTGCTGTCTGGGGTGCGCCCGGTGCACCTGGGAGAACCACGATTGCGGTCACGTTGGCGCAGCTGCTGGCGCAGAGTGGTCGCGACGTGCTGCTGGCGGATGCGGATAGCAACGCGGCTGGGGTTGGTCCGATGTTGTGTCTCGAGGCCGAAGGCTCGGGCATGATCGCTGCCTGTCATCACGCCGAGCGAGGGTCTCTTGATGCGCCGACACTCGCGCGGCTGGCTCGCACGATCGATGATGGATTCCGGGTTCTGACTGGCATCTCGCACGTCAGTCGCCGAGCGGAACTGCGAGCCGCGGCGATGTCACGGGTTTGGCAGGTTGCCGGGATGTTGGCTGAGGTGGTTGTGGCAGACGTTGGCGGATGCATCGATGACGGCAGCCTCTCGTTGGATGCCGATGTTGCCAACTTCGGAATCAGTACCAGCGGCCAGAGTGCGGCCGTCACGGCTTTGGGTGCCGCAGACGAGTTAGTCGCTGTGAGTTCATGCGAGCCGACGGCAGTTGCCAGGTTGTTGTCGCACCTGCCAACGATCAGGTCACTCGCCCCAAGCGCGAGAGTCCACGTTGTCCTCAATCGCGTAAGAGCGCCAATCGTGCGAAACCAGGCAGCGGCGGAGGAATTGCGGCACTTCATTGAATCGCAGACGCGAAGCGAGAACGTTGTGTTGGTGCACGAAGATCGCGGCACAGTTGACGCGGCCGTTGTGCGTGGTCTGACTCCGTTCGAACATTCCCGTCGGTCAACGATTGTCCGCGATGTCGCCGGGCTCTGCGCTGGATGCAGTCCCCGCTGGTAGCGACTGCATAGTAGTTGCGGCACTCTTAGCGGGTGACACATCTGACGGGATTGATTCTGGACTGGGGTGGCGTTCTCACCTCCGACCTAGATGCGTCGATGGCCGCCTGGGCCGACGCGGAAGACGTCGACCTTGCGCAGTTCGCTTCGGTGATGCGCGAGTGGCTCGGTCAGGAAGGGCAGATTGAGAGTTGGGTAAATCCCGTCCACGCCCTCGAGCGCGGAGAGATGGAGGTTCCTGACTTCGAACGGAATCTGGCCGAAGGCCTGACGCGCAAGTTGGGAAAGCAGATAGACCCGGACGGCCTGTTGAAGCGACTCTTTACTCACTTCACGCACGCTCACGACATGACGGGACTGGTCCGGCGAGCAAAGGCTGCGGGGATCCCCACTGCTCTGTTGAGCAATTCGTGGGGAAACTCCTATCCGGATCACCTGTTCGACGGGATGTTTGACGTGGTGGTGATCTCCGGAGACGTTGGGATGCGCAAACCTGAAGAGCGAATCTTCCGCTACACGCTGGACAAGCTCGGTCTGCCAGCGCAGGAGTGCGCCTTCGTCGACGACCTCAAGCATAACGTCGATGCGGCGGTCTCGTTCGGCCTTGTGGGCATCCACCATCTGACCTATGAGCAGACATCGCTCGAGCTAGATGCCCTGTTCGCCGCTGATCTTCGGTGATCTTGGGCCCGGATTCGCGGTTCGGAAAGCCCGGCCGGGTGAGGGGTTGCGGCTACGCAACCGTAGACATGTCACGATGGTCTAGTGGCAGACCGTTTGAATTCTCTGGACGTCTCATTCCTTTACCTGGAAGAGACGACCACGCCCATGCATGTCGGCAGCGTGGCAATCTTCCAGCCACCAGAAGCAGGCTTTGATTACGACCGGCTCGTGAAGTTGATCCGAGGCCGAATCGCGCTGGTTCCGCGATTCAGGCAACGGGTCAGATGGGTGCCGGGGGGCTTGGCAAATCCGGTGTGGGTCGACGACGAGAGCTTCGACGTGACCTACCACGTTCGTCGTTCGGCGTTGCCGAAACCGGGCACCGAAGCGCAGCTGCGTGAACTAGTCGGCCGCATCATGTCGCGCCCGCTCGACCGCAGTCGGCCCTTGTGGGAGATGTACCTGGTCGAGGGTCTGGAAGGCGGCAGATTCGCAATCCTGAGTAAGACCCACCACGCCATGGTTGACGGAATCAGTGCCGTCGATATCGGTCAAGTCATCCTTGACGTTGACCCAGAACCTCGGAAGATCTCCAGCGATGAATGGCGTCCGAGCCGCGAGCCCTCTGGCGTCGAGTTGATGGCCGGGGCGGTCGGTGATCTCGTCAAGAGTCCTGCCAACGCCGTCGACAACGTTCGAACGGGCCTCACGGATCTGCATCGAACTGCGAGTTCCCTTGGACGTCACGCCGTCGGAATTGCCGCAGCGGCCATGACCGTTGCGAGGTCAACTCCAACCAGCCCGCTCAACGCCGAAATTGGCGAACAGCGGCGGTATGCCACAGCACACGCAAAATTGGCGGACCTCAAGGAGGTCCGTCGAGCGCATGGCGGAACCGTGAACGATGTCGTACTGGCCATCACCGCTGGTGCGCTCCGTGCCTGGTTGATGACTCGGGGGGAGTCGGTCGGTAGTCGGGCCGTGATTCGGGCGATGGTTCCTGTCAGCGTCCGAGATGACGTTGATTCAGTCGGGGGTAACCGCGTCGCGGCATTCCTCGTTGATTTGCCAGTGGGTGAACCGGATCCAGTCGTCAGGCTGCAGCGAATTTCATTCGATATGGCTCAGCACAAGGAAAGCGGACAGATGCTGGGCGCAGAAGCGATCGTCGCGCTCGCCGGGTTCGCGCCGCCGACGTTGCATGCGATGGGTGCTCGAGTGGGCAGCGATCTCAGCAAGCGCGTCTACAACCTGGTGATTACCAACGTTCCTGGACCGCAGTTCCCGTTGTACGCAGGTGGAGCACTGATGCTTGCCGCGTACCCGATCGTTCCGTTGGCAAAGAATCAGGCCGTCAGCATCGGCTTGACGTCCTACAACGGTGGGGTCTACTTCGGGTTGAATGCCGACCGTGACGCGATGCCCGATGTCGACGTACTCGCGCAGTGCATCACCGATGCGATAGAGGAACTCAAGGACACCGCGCGCCCATCGAGGCGAACCGTGGGGCGTCGACCGAAGGTTCCGCTGACTACTCTGAGTACTGAAAAGCCCAAGAAAGCACCGGCGAAGCCAGTGAAGAAGACCACAAGCAGGGCAACGTCCCGTAAGGGAGCGTCGAGCACCTCCAAGGCGTAATCTCCTGGAAACAAACGGCGGCTGTCCGAGCTAAGAGGAGGAAGCGCAGATGGCATCCAGGAAGCCCAAGCGCGGTCTCGTCCTTGGTGCGGGCGGAGTCCTTGGTGCCGCCTGGAGCGTCGGAGCTCTGTGTGCCCTCGAAGAGGTCATCGGGTTTGACCCGCGAGAAGCAGAAGTCATCATCGGGACCTCCGCAGGATCGGTCCTCGCATCACTCGTCGGCGGAGGGGTGTCCCCGCGCCAGTTGCGTGACCATCAGCTAGGCGTTCCCATCACAGAAGGTCCGCTCGCCGGGTTCTCGTGGGACTACGAGCGAGCAACCACGAAGCGCCCCGGAGTGCCGCGATTCTTTGGCCCGGGATCGGGGAAGCTCCTGCGTTCCAGCGCTCGACGCCTGCGCCAGATGCCCCCGACGGCGGTGCTCTCAGGCTTCCTGCCGCAGGGGCAAGGCTCGTTAGCGCGCATCGGGCACCTGGTTGAGGCGATTACTCCCGTGGGGGAATGGTCACCTGATCCCAACCTGTGGATCTGCGCCATGAACTACCACAGCGGAACCCGGGTTGCGTTCGGTCGACCTGGAGCGCCAACCGCTGAACTTGCGCAAGCCGTCCAAGCGTCGTGCGCGATCCCTGCGTGGTTCAAGCCGGTCCAGATTGGCGACCAGCAATACGTAGACGGTGGTGCTTGCTCTGCGACCTCGGTCGATCTGCTTGCATCGATGGGCCTCGATGAGGTGTACGTGATCGCTCCGATGGTGTCGTTCGCAATGGATAGGCCAGAGCACGTGATCGCGAAACTCGAACGTCGGTGGCGAGTGCAGGTCACCAAGCGATGCTTGCGCGAAGTCGAGAAGGTTCGGGCGAACGGTGCGAGTGTCGTGGTGCTAGGGCCGGGGCCCGAAGACCTCGAGGCGATCGGTGCGAATCTGATGGATGTCGGTCGTCGAATCAATGTCTTGGAGACAAGCCTGCGCACCAGCGTTCAAGCCTTGCGAGACCCCGACCATGTGGGACCGGACCATCTCGCTGACGTCGGCTGATCAAGAACGTGTAACGGGCTGAGCGGACCTCAGTCCTGGCTGTTGGTGCGAATGCCCGACCTCAACGCGTCAGCCACTCGGCGCCGACTTCCTGTTCCTTGCGCACCGCTCGATCGAACTGTTCGGCAGCGACGCCCTCGAGTTTTCCGCCAACGAATGGCACTGATGCCTTCACCTCGGCGTCGACGCGGAGCACGCTCCCACCGCCTTCGGCATCGATCTTCATCGTTCCGTCGATCACCATGGGTGCTTTGCCGAAGTCGACGTGGAACTTGGCAGAGTAGCTTCCGTCGTCGTTTGCCGGTCCCCACTCGTCAGTCTGAACGGTCGAGATCTTCTCGCCCACGAACTTCTTTGCGAATGCTGGAATCTCTGCCGGAAGGTCGCGGCTGACGACAATCTTGCAGCCTTCCGCGCCGTTGTCTGTCACCTCGGCCTCGACATTCTGGCCACCGGTTCGCTCGTTCTTCTCCTGGACGTAGGCCTGGTCGCTGACCATCGTGTACACCGTGGCTGGATCCGCATCGAAGTGCAGTTCACCGCTGATCTTCTTGGACACCCGATACTCCATTCGTCGAACGCCGTTCAATTCTGCAGACAGCATGCCGGAATCAGACCCCTGCTGGCCTGATGGAAATCCCCAAGGGTGACGTCACCGACGCAGGCGAACCTTCGCCGACCCAACCGGACTAGCCTGAAGGGGTGGAGCGAACTGAGGTCGCTGACCAAGCCGTCGCGAAACTGTTTGACGCTGCGCTGAAGAACCCGCAGTGCGAGCAGTTGGTCGCGACCATCCCTGAATTGCCAGATCTGGTGTACCGCTACTACGCGAATAGTGCCGCTGACGATCTGGCATCGCGTGACCCCATTGACCTGGTCGGTGCCGTGGTGAGCCAGCGGACTCTGGCACTGAGCAGGGTGCCTGGAACGCCCGCGATTCGAATCTTCACGCCCACCGTCGCCAAAGACGGCTGGTCGTGTGAACACACCGTGGTTGAGATCGTTGCTGATGACCAGCCCTTCATCGTCGATTCGGTATCGGCCGCGTTGAATGAGGCAGGGCGAACGCTGAATCTTGTGATTCATCCGATTGTCGAGACCGACCAAGGGGCGCAGTCCTGGGTACACATCGAAATTGACCGCGAGTCAGAAGCGGATGTGGTTGCTGCACTTGAGTCGATGATCAAGGCTGTCCTGGCCGATGTTCAGGCCGCACTTGAAGACTGGCCGAAGATGCGCGACCGGGCAGCCTTGCTGAGCACACAACTCCTCGAGGAGCCGCCTGTTGGGATTGACTCCGAGGACGTGGCTGAAGCAGCCGAACTGCTCAGCTGGCTCGCGACCGATCACTTCACGTTCCTTGGCTACCGCGAATACGAACTTGAAGTAGCTCAGGATGGAACCGACGTGTTGGTTTCCCGACCGGAGACCGGATTGGGAATCCTTCGAGCAACCAAGCCAACTCGAAAGTCGTTTGCCCATCTGTCTCCGCAGGTGCAACAGAAGGCACGTGAACCCAAGCTGCTCATGGTGACGAAGGCCAACCGTCGCTCGACCGTCCACCGGCCCACCTATCTGGACTATGTGGGTATCAAGAGGTTCGATGAAGCCGGCAACGTAATCGGCGAACTGCGTTTTGTGGGGCTGCTGTCTGCGGCTACGTATGCCGACTCGGCTACCGCAGTTCCGATCATCCGTCAGACCATTGCTCGAGCGATCGAACTGAGCAACTACGCGCCTGGATCGCACTATGCCCGCGACCTCATGCATTTCTGCGAGACGTTCCCTCGAGACGAGCTATTCCAGGTGTCCCC
>DMNR01000320.1 GCA_003452655.1 Actinomycetota bacterium
GCGCGTGAGTCTCCGCGCGCGAGGCGGGCGAGCCGACACAAGCCGCATCGGGATGGGGCGCACCAACTGCGATGCATCGTCAGCCAATGCCCGCCCCGGGACCCGGCGCGTGGGCGCAGCTCGGTCGACGCTGATTTCGCGGGCAACGACTCGTTCGATTAGTCCGTCAGGAGTAGCTGACTACCTGCAGCCAATCGACGCCGAGTTCATCAAGCAGTTCGCGTAGCAGCGGCATCGAGAGTCCGATCACATTGCTCGGGTCACCAACGATGCCTGCGACGAACGGCGAAGACAAGCCATCGAGGGTGAAGCTTCCCGCCACGTTTAGTGGTTCCCCGGTTCGCACGTAGGCGGCGATCTCACGTTCAGACATCGGCGCGAAGTCGACTTGAGTCGAACAACAGCGACCGACGTTTCGGCCCGTGCTCAGGTCAGTAATCGCATGTCCGGTGTGCAGAACTCCGCTGGTCCCCTGCATCTTGTGCAACCGCTCTTGCGCGGCGATCGGCGAGCCAGGTTTCCCAAGGGCGAGTCCTTGCCACTCAAGAATCGAGTCGCAGCCAATGACGATGCTGCCCGAGTCCTCGCGCCCCAATCGTCGCGAGACATCGTCGCACTTCGCCTCGGCAAGCAGCTGCGCCAATTCAGGGACCGTCAGACTTTGAACACTCGCCGCAGCCTCGACCGCATCCTCATCGACCTGGCTTGGCTTTACGATCGCAGGCACACCCGCTGCCGCCAACAGTCCTCGACGTGCGGGCGATGCCGATGCCAGCACAACCGGACGCTTGCGCAGCGCGGTGGAATCGTCCGTCACCAGCAAACCCCCGGTCCTCACGATTTCGACGTTGCAAGCGATCACCCTAGTACGATCAAGCGGTGGCACAGGAACCGAGCGAGCCCGTCTCGCCCGCCCGCGCGCCCGGATGGCAGCGGGCTCTCAAAGGCGTTGTGATCGCAGTCCCGCTGATCTTCGCGGCTTGGTTCACGGTCTCACTCATCGTTGGTGCCGTTGAACTTGCAGGTGCGGCATCTATGTTCAAGTCCGCATCCTCAACAAAGGACGCGGCCGAGATCAAACAGTCGGCACGGCAGGCAGAGTCGGGAATGAGCCGGATCAACACGGCAATGTCCTCACCGCCCATGCGCCTGGCCGCCCTTGTCCCTTGGTTCGGCGCGGCAGTTAGCAATGCTCAACACTTCAGCAGCGCGGGTGAACAAGTGGTTACCGCTGCGGTGCCGGTGGCCGAGAACTTCGATCCCAACGTGTATCGCAATGGCACGATCAACCTCACGGCACTCGATGCCCTCCTGCAGCAAATGCCGCAACTGACCCCCGCGTTCGACTCAGCGCGTGAAGAGCTCGCCAACGTCACCAGCTTCGGTCCGCTCGGCGGGCTATTCGCTGCGGCCCGTGACAGCGGGCTGGCCTATGTTGACCTGGGAGAGTTCGCCACAAGCAAGATCGCGCCCCAGCGACAAGTCATCCTTGACGCCCTCGGGGCCAAATCCCCGCAGGAGTACATGATCGCGTTTGAGAATCCCGCTCAACTCCGAGCACCCGGCGGTGCACCGCTGTCCGCCGCGATCCTGCAGTTCGACAACGGGAAGATGACCATTGCGTTCAATGGCTACATCGCCGGTGATGCTTTCAAGGGCCACCCGTTGATCCAATACAAACCCGCATCACCGCCACCCTGGGGCGCCGACGCGGCCGGGCTTGGCTTCGTTAACTCCGGCGCCCACCCTGACTGGCGGTTAGCCGGTGAGGACCTGATCCGCGCGTGGAACACCGCCAAGGATCCCAAGGTTGACGCGATGATCGGAATGGATACACGCGCGATCGAGGCCTTGATCCGAGCTACGGGGCCAATCGACGTTGAAGGGTACGGAACCCTCACTGCCGACAACTTCGCCCAGAAGGTCGTAACGGACGCCTATCTGGATTTCCAGTCGGATCAGCGTGTTCGCCAGTCCCTCAACGACAAGGTCGCCACGGTGATGATCGGGCGTTTGATGTCTGGCGATCTGCAGACTCTGGCGTCAGCCGCCATCGCCCTCGGAGAAGAAATCCCGGGTAGACACGTCCAGATGCGCTTCCAGCAACCGCAACTCCAGCAAATAGCGATTGATGCCGAGGCCGCCGGAGAGGTGTACCAAACGCCAGGAAACGACACCGTCGGGTTCTTCTCTCGCAATCGGAACATGAGCAAAGTGGACGTGTACTCGCAGCGCGAACTCGTATCCAACGTCCTCGTCAATGAGGACGGCTCGGCCACGGTTGAGCAGGTACTGACTGTCAAGAACGATGCACCCAGCGATCTCGATGCCAGCAAGAAGATCGGCTACACCACACCCTGGTCAGCCAATGAATGGTTCTTCTACCTGCCGATCGGCGCAACCGAACCACAGATCCAAGCGCCGGATGGCTACCGGAAGGCCACCACCTACCCGGACGGACTTGGCCGCATGGTGACGACGACCGAGGGCACGATCGCTCCGCAGGCAACAGATGTATTGAAGTTCAGCTACAAGATCGCGGCCGGCACATTCACGCGTTCCGGCGGCGGATACTCCTACCGCGACCAACTCAACCCCCAGCCGATGCAGCAGTCCGTGGCGCTCACCGTGAACGTAAGTTTCGCGGGCGGCGCGAAGTGCACATCGAGTCCGGGTTGGTCAGCGACAGGTAACGGTGCGACCTGGAGCGGTGAGCAATCAATCCGACGTACTCTGAACCTAGAGTGCTCCTAGTTCGCTCAAACAATCCGCAACGTCGAAGAGGAGAGTCCGTGAAGAGTCGTTCCGCTATCACCGTTGGCGCATTGGTTCTGGCTGGAGTTGCACTTTCAGGGTGCTCATCGAACTCTTCCTCGTCACCATCCCCGTCTGCACCAAGCTCAATGAGTCAAGAGGCTTTCTGTTCCGCGGCAAAGAAAGCCCAGGACAAGCTCAAGACACTCGGCGAGGATCTGGCCAGCGGCGACGCGGGTAAGCAGAACGTTGCCATCCAGTCCCTGACCACCTACTTCAATCAGCTACTCGCTGCCCTCCCGGCGAACGCCAATGCCGCGATCTCGCAGGCCCTCAACGATGCCAAAGCGAACGTTAGCAAGGGTGCGAGCGACCCCAACTATCAGCAGAGCATCACCAAGTTGAACGACGCGGTCAAGAAGCAGTGCCCCAACCTCTGACCACCCGTGAGGCAATTGCAAGGGGCGTTCGCCGCATGCCCGAGCGCGGCTCCCTAGACTGCTGTACAGGCGTTGCCTCGGGGCAACCGAAATCTCTGAAGTCTCATCCGAATCCTCAAGGGAGTCGTAGTGCGCAAGGTGCTGATCGCCAACCGAGGCGAGATTGC
>DMNR01000196.1 GCA_003452655.1 Actinomycetota bacterium
CCCAACCCTTGGAGGAATCATGAAGTCTCGCGCCATCGCAATCACCGCAATCGCTGCTGCTGCCGTCATCGGACTCGGCGATTGCAGCAGCAGCACGACAACTTCCAATAGCCCGGCACCTGCCACTAGCCCGGCGCCGACCGCTGATCTCAACACCATGAATGCAAATGGCGTGACCTACAAGTACCCGAAGAACTGGTCGGAACGAACTGACATCAGCACCCAGGCGCAGCAGGGCAACCGGGTGTGGCAACAAGCTGTGGGACCCGATTCCGTGAGTCTTTCGATCCTGAGCCAATACGACCTCAACGTTGAGGTAACTCCCGAGAACGCCTCGCAACTTCAGGGCGAAGTCGAGACAACATTGTCGAATCTCGCCCAACAAGCCGGTGGCTCGACGACCTCCCCGGTTAAGGCTGAACAGACGGCCGGGCTTCCCGGTTTCACTGCAACCCTCAAAGTCAAGAACCCTTCTGGCACCGAGGTTGAGAGCACGGTGTGGCTCTTCTTCAAGGGCAAGACGGAGTTCTTCCTCAACTGCCAGTACGTCACTGCACAGCAGGCAGAACTCCTGGCCGGATGTAACACCATCCGGACCACCTTCGCGATCACCGGCTAGCGGCCGCAAATTGTGGCCGAAGGTCCTCGCGAACAGGTGACCTTCGGCCACACAAATCACGCTTCCGCCAGGCGATGGTAGTTAGATACTTGTAGCGTCAACGTCCTAGTTGGCGGTGACTTGGTTGAGGGCAAGACGGTAGCGGAGGAGGGGCCATGGCGGGATCTGCGTATTCGATGCCGATTGCCGTTCCGATCGTCGCTGGAACCGCCATCAAGGGCTTGGCCGCGAACGTCATGATGCGCGGCGTCATGGAGCGGCACCCCAACGCATTTCTCGTCACACTCCAGAACTTCGGCGTCACCGTTCCACTCACGCGATCGCAACAGCACATCGCCGAGGACATTCGTAAAGGTCTGGCCGGTCAAGGCCGACTTCCCGACTGTCCGCTCGTCCTCGTCGGGCATTCGCAGGGGGCATTGGCCGCACTCCGCTTTGCTATCGACAACTCCAAACAGGTCAAGCACGTCTTCTCAATCGGCTGCCCCTGGCACGGTTCGGTGAGCGCGGGGTTCTGGTCGAACCGAGTCGTGAAGGTAACCGGGCGCAACTTCGTCCCGGCGCTCCGAGACATGGCCCCCAATTCGGAGTTCCTCACGCAACTCCATGCGGATATTCCGACCATTGCCGACCGCGTAACAAACATCTACAGCACCCACGAGATCTTCATTCGACCCTACGTGTCAGCACACATCGATGTTCCAGGGGTCAGCAACGTGTTGATTGCGACGAAGGACGAGTACGCGAAGCACCTGCGCACCTTCCCGGACCTGCCCGTTGATGAACTCATTCTGGGGCGCGTCACTCACGCCGGGGAGATGAATACCCCCGAAGTCCGATCGCTGGTGTGGCGAAAGGTCGATGACCTTACTGCCGGAATTCGTTTGAACCGAAAGCAGTCACCTGGAGCAGTCCGCAAGCCCCCGAACCAACGGACCGGCTCTGGCGATTCAGCCGCTGCCGCCGCCCGCTAGCCCACCGCCCCCACATACGAAAGTTAGGTTCAGTAATGAAAAAGACCGCTGTCGTGCTGAGCACTGTCGGGATCAGCCTCGCACTTGGTTTGAGCGGTTGCTCCAGCAATGCAAACAGCCCGTCCACTTCAAGTCCCTCACCGTCCGGTTCAGGAGTTGGAACAGTGCTGCCACCGATCATGATCACCAAAGCGGAGTCCATCACTGTGAAGGTCGGCGACTACCTCAATGTCACGACGCCGAACGTCACCAAAGTGTCAACCGACAATGCCAGCGTCCTAGATATCTCTCAACCGCATAGCGACGGCAGCGCGCAGTTCAACGGTGGCGCGAAGGTTGTCGGCCCTGGCAAAGCGAACCTCGTGGTCTACGGCGGCATCACGAATCTCGAACTCTATTCCGTCTCCGTGACCGCAACCGGGTAGCCGAAACATCAACGACTTCCACCACCATCACGGTCACGACACGCAGTCAAACAGACACCTTCAGTAACTTCCCCGAACCCGGCGCACGGGTACCGTTGCCACATCAGCAGCCCCGCACGGTTGGACAGGTCGCCATGACTCGAACGGTTCGTCGCCACGGCTTGGTAGCGACAATCACCGGCGACGGACCGCCGCTGCTGCTCATCCATGGCCTCGGCAGCTCACGGCACGTCTGGCGACCGATCACCGAACGCTTGAGCGAGTCGTTCACCACGATCGCGGTCGACCTGCGCGGCCACGGCGATTCAGATTGGNNCTCATCGACGACTTCTCCGACGGCACGATCAACGTGGCTGGCAACTCCATGGGCGGGTGGATTGGCCTGGAGATCGCTGCTAACGGCTGGGCGTCGTCACTGACGGCCCTGTGTCCTGCCGGACTGGAGTTTGACCCGTGGGTGAGCCGCAGCGACATCCTCGTTCTGCGCAGAAGGATGTCTCAAGTGCTCGGGCCGCTAATGCCTCCGGCAACGGAACTGGTCGGCAAGACGCCGGTGCTTCGAAGTCTGTTAATCGGCGATGCGACGGCAAACTTCTCAACCCTCGACACCCAGGTCCTGGCAGATGCCGCGACGGCGATGCGCCAAGCGCGAGGCTTCTACGCGAGCCACGATGGAATGCTCCATGCACTGTTCGACCGAGCACTTGAGGTGCCACACGATGTCCCAGTGAGCATCGTCTGGGGCACCCAAGACGAACTCCTGCCACCGGAACGCCAACGCCGCGTCGCTGGCCCGCCACACGCGCAGTGGATCGTCCTGGATCAGTGCGCACACGTTCCAATGTGGGATCAACCACGTCGCACAGTGGAAATCATCAGCAATGCCGCCGAGGCGGGAATCAATTCGGCTGCCTGAGACGTTCGAGTATTGCCAGCGCGCAATCACCTGGCACACTGGAATCACGTCTACGAGAGGCACCGCACATGGCACGCCGGGATTTATGGGATCAGGTTGATGGTGACCTGTACCAGCTTCTCGGCGTCGAGCCCAGCGCCAGTCCCGAGGAGATCCAGGTGGCGTGGCGCTCCACGGCCAAGCGCCTGCACCCTGATCGTGGCGGGTCGGTGACGGAGTTTCAACAGGCCGAAATCGCGTACCAAGTATTGAACGACCCTCTCGAACGTGGTCGATACGACCGGATGCGCCGCCAATCCAGCACAACCTCCGGGCCGAATCCTGGCGCTCGCCAGTATGCCTACTCGTACTCATACACGACCAGCCAACGAACCACGCCATCCGCAGGCCGACCGTACTTCAACCCGGACAGTCCTGACCCCTACGGCGACTCGCAATCCAACCCCTCGCGCAAGCCGCGCAATCCGTGGTTGGTCGCCCTCGCCGTCGTACTCGGCATCCTCGCGATCGTGGCCGCTGTCATGTTGGCGCTGGTGACGTTCCTTGTCCTCTTCGCCGCGGCGATCCTGCTAGTGGGTCGCGGACTGACCGGACGGGCGAAGCCGGACCGAACGTCGCCGTAACATTCTAGGCGCGTTAGTGATCTGACTTTGTGGTGACCTTCGGCGGTTTGGCTACGGGTTCAGTAAGTTTGACGACTGTCCAAACGCCCAGCACCCGATCGACTGGCAACCGCAGATATACCGATGGGTTGAGCGCCACTCGTTGCATGAACGCGTAGAGGTACTGGCGCCGCATCCACATGTGGGCACTCTTGGACGGCTCGATCGATACTTGGTGCACGACGTACACGCACTCATCAGGCAGGATCGGGACACCTTCAGCGGCGATCGCATCCATGACGCTCTCGGCACGTACTCGCTCCATGAAGCCAAGGTGCACGGCAACCTGCGTGACATCCGGATACGGACGCTTAACCTCGAGGCGCTTGTCTGGGTCGACGCGAGGCACCGTCTCCGTGACGAACTGCATGAGGACGATCTGGTCGGCCGCGCTACGCAGCAGACGGGTCTGCTGGACGAGGGCGAAAGGCGTCACATTCAGGTCAGTCGCCAGGTAGACCCGAGAACCTGGCACCCGCACGATGTCGCTGGCGTTCAGCTCGTCGATGAAGTCCTTCAACGGTGGCCCGAGTGTCTTCATCTTCGCCTGCAATAGCGATCGGCCGCGCCGCCACGTCATCAGCACGCTAAACACGATGAACGCGACTGCCAACGGAAACCAACCACCGTCGGAAAACTTCGTGAGGTTGGCCAGGAAGAACGCGCTGTCGATGATGAAGAACACCACGAAGACCGGCCAGACGAAGATCGGCTTGACCTTCCAGTAATTAAGGGCGACCACCGTAATCAAACACGTGGTGATCACAAATGTGCCCGTGACCGCGATGCCGTACGCCGAGGCCAGGCGCGAGGAATCCTGGAACGTGATCACGAGAATCGCGACCGCAATCATGAGCATCCAGTTGACTGCCGGAACGTAGATCTGCCCACGCTCGGAACTCGAGGTGTGGCGAATTAGTAGCCGTGGCAGATAG
>DMNR01000270.1 GCA_003452655.1 Actinomycetota bacterium
CCCTTATCTCTTCGCTCAATGATACCAGCTTCGGAGCGGCTGTTGTGCCCTCGCTGAATCGTCGTAGGAGCTTCAGTAGGGCCAGAGTCCCTTCAGCAGTTGTAGCTAAGTCGAGCCACATGCCGGAGGACTGGCTGGAGACCAACGCTCGGGCGATACGCGACGACAACTCCAACTCGTCAAGGAGGAGCGACGTTTCGAGATAGTTTACGAGGTCAATCTCGCTAAGTGAGTCAAGTTCGATAAGCCTGATCTGGTCAGCGGCAGCGCGACATTCGTCACTAGTCCCCTCCCCGATGAGAATCAGCGTGCGGATCGCCAACATCTGCTCTCGCATGGCATAGGCGGAAACCCTCGCGCGGATCCAATCTAACGTCGGCCGCAAGTCCGCGCTGCCGCACTTGCTTCGGAACCACAGCAAAGCGCACGAAGCCCCGAAAACCTCATCGTACGATCCGGAGCGATCATGCTCGGAAGCTAGGTCGAGCGCTCGTGTCGCACTCACCAAGTAGTCGTTCGGCTCCGAAGTTAGCTCCAATAGGTGCTGCAGCGTCTCTACGGTAGCCCAAAACATGCCATCCACGTACCCGAGGCGTAAGTCTGTGAGCACCTGGAGTTCGACCGCACTCAGCAAATTGAGGGCAGGAGCCTGTCTCGTCGCAATGGAGAACGAGGGCTCCGGAACCCAGGATGTGCTATCGGCGCCGACGACTTTCAGGAGCCCTGCTTCAATCCTACTAGAAATATCACGCTTAAGGGCCGATGCGAGCCGGTCCTGTCCGACTGCTGCCCCAATCAGCAACGTGGAATGCACTCCCAGGCGGAGATTTCTCGCCAATGCACTTTGGTCAGTGCCAACGTCATAATAGTGAACGGGGAACTGTCGCGCATGAAAACTTGCGCGTAGGTAGTCGAAGGTGAACATTGAACCACCGGTGGTCGCCAAGACGGCCAATTCGTGTCTGCCCTCAACTGCGTAGATCAGTGCATTGTCCAACAGATTGGCAGAATCTTGCCAATCGTTGGCCATTGATGAGAGCACGATTCTATTGACCGAGTCCTCTCTCGTTGCTAACAGGATCGGGCGGGTTTCGCCTTGTCGGAAATCATCCAGCAGTACCTGCCACTTGTCAGCGTTGAAGTCCACCCAACTGTGCCAGTACAGGCCAGGGAGGCTTCTGAACCGACGCGAATGCTCGGCGACGGCTGAGGGATCGACCTGGTGGGGGTAGATCAGCAGCGGGTGGAGGGAAGAATCAGGCGGAACCCGGAAGTCTCCTTCGATTGCCGATTCGCTCAAAGGGCGCGGGGTCGCCGAAACTCGCAGATCCTCGTCGTCGCTAAGGAGGAGATAGTTGTCTTCTATTCCGGCGAGCTTCAGTTGTTGAAAGACCAGTATGCCGCCACCGTTTCGCAGCATTGCCGAGAGGCCTTCGATTGCGCTCCCAGTTCGCATCTCTCTTCGGATATCTGGATCGCTTAGGGCATTGGATCCAACGACTACGGCGTTGAGAGTTTGCGACCCGAGCGAAGCGGTCAGGTCCAGAATGTTGGAGCCCGTGAAGTGGTGGACGGTGTACCCGCGTTCTTCGAGTAGGGGACGTGCGTCCGCATACCCGTAGTGGGCCATCTCAGTCTGGTTCTGGACTAGAGCGACATGGTAGGCCATGAGCGTGGACCTTTAGCTAGTCGAGGGGCGGGGCGGAAAGCTGCACCATGTACATCGGGCGTGTGTAAGGCGGTATGTGAGTGGATGTCCAGCCCAGGATTCGAATTCGTGCGCAATCAAGTATGTCAGGCGGCAGCACTTGGAGTTCGTGCTGGGGGAGCCGATCCCACCCCCACGACTGCGGCACAACTTCCTCTCGCCTCGCGAGTTCGAGTATTAGTAGTGAGTTATCCTGCAATGCTTCACGAATGGTGTCCTGAGCGAAAGCAAGCGATTCGGCGACGACAAGGTGATGCACTATGTTCAGCATCAGAAAGACCTTTGGACCGGTGTTCATCTTGTTCAGTTTGCCGACAATACCTGGGGTGACTTGTTCGGAAGCGAAGGTTGCCTTTAGCCCCGCCTCAGATGCAATCTGCCGACAAGCACGAATGTTCCGGGCATCCCGGTCGATGCCGATCGCGCTTCTGGCGAACTGGGCGAGATGCAGCGTGATGTACCCGAGGTTGCAACCGAGGTCAACAACATGTTGATCAGATAACCCTGATCCCAGTTTGGTTCGGATTAAGTCGGCACGATCTTCTGTATGTCGGAGAGCGACTGGCTGGTCGTGTCTGCCGAAGAGTGGCTGATAGAGTTCAACATCAAACTCGGGTTCGTGCGGCCCGTGACTCGTGTCTGAGACAGTTGGTTTCACGAGGTCTCCTTTGACTGGCCCGCTGCCTGTCACGCTTGGGCTGGACTGTTTTGCCCGCTACGGTTCTGTGGTGATGAGTTGGGCCAACGGGCGATTGTCATCGCATCGATGGAATCACCGAAGCCTGAGCGATGATGTTCGAACGAGAGCGTAGCACGGGTGCTCGCACTACCCAGACGTCGGCGGTAGTCGACTGCGCCGGACGTTGGTTCTCCGGCGTGTCTCACCCAGGGCGCCTACTCGAACATACGTGGTACGGACTCCTGCGAGTATCTGGTAAGGGGGCAAAAGCAAGAAGCTCCCCTACATTGAGCTGCGTGCGTGAACAGCCTCAACTGCGATACGAGCCCCGAGGGATCGAGTTCTGACAATTGCCGAACCGACACCATTCACGGAGTTCTCAAACATCGGCGAGACTTCCCCTACCCACAAGACTGATACCGCGCCCTCCGGGTGATTCTCCCAATCAAGGCCGATGTGTGCCATCGTCCGTTCTCGGTCGTCGTCGCTAGGCACCTCGTGCCACTCCACCGGGTAGACCTTACGCTCTCCATTGGGCTGTACTCGCTCCACCACCGGCTCCCGCATCTCGACGATCGCCAGTCGCTCGGTCCGGATGACCAATTCCAACACCTCGTCGTTGGCCGTCACCACCTCAATACTGAGCGTCGGTGTCGCTTCGAGCACCCATTCGCTGGAGATGTGCCGGGCTATCTGCTCGATTCCTTTATCGCTGTACCTTCGGGCTTGGCGTTGGTCGTAGGTGTGGTGTTGGCCGAAGTCGTCGAGTCGGCCGAGGTGGCTGTCGTAGTCGCTGGCGTATCCGAGGGAGTATCCGGCGGCGGTGACGGCCAGGTCTTGGTCGAGGCTCAGTAGGACGTGTTTGAGCTGGTTGTAGGCCAGCCGCGGGTCTCCGGCGCCGAGGACTTCCAGCATGGCGGTGGTGCGGGCCAGGTTCCCGACCGTGACTCCGTCTCGGTGTTTGCGCATAGCGAGCAGTTCGTTGTGGACGGCTTTGTAGAGCCCGGTGGTGTCGTCGCCGTCCGGATGGCTCGGTGCTTGCTGCCCGGTCCCAGTGTGGTCGGCGTCGGCTTCCTGGGGTGGTTCGTCCCGCTTGCCGTCTTCGTCGGGTGTCATTTCCATGTCACGACTGCCGGTGCGCTTTTCGGTCCAATGGTGTCTGTTCACAGATTCCAAGTGGAAGGACCAGAGACATGTCAGAACTTGTACCACGTTCTCGTGGGGAAGTAGTGCCCAGTGTGGGGGCCGGG
This sequence comes from Actinomycetota bacterium, assembly GCA_003452655.1. Classification (GTDB taxonomy): domain Bacteria; phylum Actinomycetota; class Actinomycetes; order S36-B12; family UBA10799; genus UBA10799. The sequence goes on from DMNR01000270.1 coordinate 3,638, forward strand.
ATGGTGGCCAGGGACCGGAGGACGGGCCGGACGTTGACCCAGATTGAGCGTCATGCGGTAGTGCGGGCTGCTTCGGTGCAGGCCCACACTGCGGTGCAGGCGGTCAAGCTGCAGGCGGTGGATCAGCTGACTCGTGAGGCGATGACCGGGCAGGCCATGTTGTCTCGTTGGGCAGCGACGTTGGCCCAGGGCGATGCC
>DMNR01000088.1:0-4474 GCA_003452655.1 Actinomycetota bacterium
AGATTCGATCGCGTTCGTCGTGTAAACAATCTTGCGTAGCTCTGGCGGGAACGCCAAGAACGGTGTGAAGCGTTCCCACGCGTCGCGCCACGTTTTCACCGTCGCCGGATATTTGGCTCCTAGCGGGGAGGCTTCGAATTCGTCGAGGGCGTCGGCGGCGGCCTCAGCGTTGACGGCGGTGTAGATCGGGCGCAGGGCAGCAGCGACTTTCCTGCGGTCCTGGTAGCCGATGAACCGCAACGACGCCCTGATCAGGTGAACGGTGCAGGTCTGCACTGTTGCCAGCGGCCATGTCGCTTCGATCGCTTCCGGGAACCCCGACAGGCCGTCAGTGCAGACGATGAGCACGTCTTTGACACTACGATTTGCCAGGTCCGCGCAGACACCGGCCCAGAACTTGGCGCCTTCGTTGGCTTGAATCCAAATACCTAACACGTGTTTGACGCCGTCCATGTCGATCCCGACCGCGATATGGGCGGCCCGATTCTTGACCTGGCTACCATCTCGAATCTTGATCACCAGAGCGTCTAGATACATGATCGGATAGATCGGATCTAGCGGTCGACGCTGCCATTTGATCACCTCATCAAGCACCGCGTCAGTGATCTTGGAAATAGTGTCCGGCGACAGTTCCGTGCCAATGGTTGTGGCCAAGTGATACCGAATATCGCGGATCGTCATCCCGCCGGCATAAAGCGAAATGATCATGTCATCCAGGCCGCCGAGGCGGCGGGTGCCTTTGGGGACCAGTGTTGGGGTGAACGTTCCGAGCCGGTCACGCGGAATATCTAAACTCACCTCACCCACGGTCGTGGACACCGTTTTCGCCGAGGTTCCATTACGTGAATTCGGATACGCCGCAGCTTCAGGATCACCCTTGTCGTAGCCGACATGATCAGCCAGCTCGGCCTGCAAACCACGCTCCAGAACTTGCTTAATCAGCTCCTGCACCAGCCCGTCAGGGCCATCGAGCTGCACGGCACCAGAATCAATCTGGCCCATCAAATCGTCCAATGCCCCAGCAGCCTGCAGCCTTGCCACCGCGTCAGAACCGGACACCGGCACATCATCTCTATCGAAATCAGTCATAGACACCATCGTTCTCCATTCAGATCACGACCACCCCCTTACACAAACCATCTGACACCCTCGCGGTGGAACCGCAGTCCCGGCGGCCGCGCTCGAACCCGAACCAAACACCACCGGAAGTGGTCGATCGCATCCTCACCCTGCGACATCACCTGAGTAACGACGGCTGCGACGCTGGCCCCCACACCATCGCCGCGATCCTCGACGACGAGATCGCCATCACTCCGTCAGTAACCACGATCTGGCGGATCCTGACCCGCGCAGGCGCTATCACCGCCGAACCACGCAAACGCCCTAAACGCTCGAGCATCCGGTTCGCCGCCGACCTACCCAACGAGTGCTGGCAAGCCGACTTCACCCACATCCGGCTCGCCGACGGCACCGATACCGAAGTACTGATCTTCCTCGACGACCACTCCCGCTACCTGATCTCGGTCACCGCCCACCCCCGAGTCACCGGCGACATCGTGGTCCAGACCTTCCAGGCCGCCTGCACCCTGCACGGCATCCCGCAATCCACCCTGACTGACAACGGATTCGTGTTCACCACACGATTCCGCGGCAGTCCCAACCGCTTCGAAGTGCTCCTCGCCAAACTCGGCGTCACACAAAAGAACGGCAGCCCGAACCACCCCCAGACCCAGGGCAAAGTCGAACGACTGAACCAGACCCTGAAGAAGTGGCTCGCTGCACGACCCGCGGCCGACGACCTCGTCGAACTACAGCACCTCCTGGACCGCTTCACCGATTACTACAACCACCGCCGCAAACACCGATCCCTCAACCGCCGCACCCCCGCCCAGGCCTACACCGCACGAGCCAAAGCCACCCCCGACCGGAACTCCAGCAGCCACTACCGCATCCGCGACGACACCGTCCACGCCTCCGGATCAGTCACACTGCGTCGCGCCGGACGCATGCACCACATCAAACTCGGCGCCGACCACATCGGCGCCCCCGTCCGCATGCTCATCCACGACCTACACGTCCTCGTCATCAACCGCGACACCGGCGAAATCATCCGCGAACTGACGATCAACCCCGACAAAGACAGCCAACCCCGCGGCGTCAAACCCGGACCACGCCCCGGACACCGAAAAGGCGGCATGCCGAAGGGCTACAAATTCCCCAAGAAATAAGCATGTCCCGGGACAGCCGATAAGCATGTCCCGGGACATCACAGCTACCAACAAGTATGCCTACGAACCTGAGTCTCGCCGACCTTGATTTCGGTGTTGGGTCTAGAGCGCGCGTTTACCGGCGACATCCGGCGCGACAGTGACAAAAATAGGAGTATTCACGCCGGGCACGTCACTCAACCGATTTTGCCAGGATTCTGCGATGTCTGAATAGATCCTTTGTTGCGAACAGCCAGGATCAACGAGAGAATTGCCCCGGTCGGCTCAAGGAGCCATCCATCCAATCGCAATCCGGCACCCAGGCTGCGTACGGTTTCTCAATGAAGATCCTCACGACCTCGCGCCGGGAATTGGCCAGCGCCATCGTTGCGAGTTCGCTTGTTGCGGGTCTTACTGGCGCTGCTCTCACGTCATCGCCAGCGCAAGCCGCTACCACCGCGACCAAATCCACTCAAGCCGCTTCGTCGACGGTTCCGACGACCCTGTTCGGTATGAATGTCAACGGCCTGTCGGGCTCATCGCCGGATACAGGTGCGAGTGCCATTCGCCTGTGGGACGAGGGCGTGACGTGGAAAGACATTGAGCCACAGAAGAATCAATACAACTTTTCCGGGCTTGATCGCGTTGTCAGCAATGCGGAGAAAACTGGCGCGGCCGATATCACTTATGTGCTGGGGATGACTCCACGCTGGGCATCGATTGAGCAGCCCCTCCCCCCACCAATCCCGGGACTTGGTCAGACTGGCACCAACCCAGGAACACTCCATCCAGACGCTGACCAGACATATTTGGACTACGTCAGCACGGTCGTTCACCGGTACCGCGGCCGAATTAATTCCTACCAGATTTGGAACGAAGCCGAACTTCCCGACTTCTACCGCGGCTCACCGATCGCGATGGCAAACCTGACCAAGAAGACATATGACTTGATCAAGTCGATCGATCAGTCGATCAAGGTAGCTGGCGCCGGATCGGTTCCCCGACCGGGACGATTCGAGGTTGGCCGATTCGCCTACGAATACCTCAACCGGCTCAGGGAGCTAGGTTGGCCCGTCGACGCACACGTCGTCTCGATCTATCCGGAAAACGCTGATCCGAACCTTCGAATTAGCTATATGCACCTCGCCACCGAAGCATATAAGGCCCTCGGCGCGGGCAATATCCCCGTCTGGGAATCAGAAATGAACTACGCAGCCGTCCAAGATAAGCCACGTTTGGGCGACTATCTCGATCAAGCACTGGTAGCGCGGGCATATATCGACGCGCAAAACATCGGGATCTCTCGCTCGTTTTGGTACAGCTGGGCAGGCCACTGGCGGGGCTCCGCCATATATATGACAACAAATGGTGGCGCCCCGACCCGCGCAGCAATTGCATACCGGACAGTCAAGGGCTGGATGGCAGGAAGAATCTGGCACGGCTGCGCCGTATCCGAAAACGTGACGCGCTGTTCCCTAGACGCAGGAACCCGCCTGATCTATTACCGGGATTCGGGCCAAAGCAGCGCGACGGCGCCGACCGGAACGAGCAACATTTGCAGCCTAGACGGAAACTGCTCGGCGCTTACGGCGGGGCAGAACTTTCAGGTGGGACCCGCGCCGGTTCTGCTGAAGGGTGCGGGCGCAGCATTCTCCGCGGCAACAACTCCAACAGCACCACAGAAAGTCAAGGCGACTGGTACAAACGAAGGAATTAACGTTGAATGGACAGCCTCAGCAAGCGATGGTGGCGCACCGATCATGGGTTACAGCGCGGTGTCGTTACCAGATGGGAACTCGTGCCAGGCTGGCCCCACGGGCACCAGTTGCACGATAGCCGGTCTGCCGAATGGGGCGACCTATCGAGTTATTGTGCATGCTACAAATCTGGTAGGTGCGGGTAAAGATGGGTTAGTGGAACGGGTCATTGTGGGAACACCGCCTCCGCCGATCGCGGCGCCGCGACCTACCCCAACGCCTGCTAGCAGCTCGAACGGAGCAAAAACCTGCAAGACCATAACAAAATCATATAAAGGCGTCAAAGCCTCCGTTCGCGCCTGTGTCAAGGGAAAGTGGACGTCCAAGCTAACGAAGACGTACAAGAAGAAGGCCCTCGCGAAGGCGAAAAAACAGTACATGAAGAGTCATCGCAAGCGCTGATTGCAGTATGAAGTCTTGTAGTTCACCGAGCGGCGCAGTTCACCTGATACGCACACTCTGATCGATGAGTTCGTTGACGTTGACTCAAATGCGACCTTGCCACTTGGG
>DMNR01000088.1:4732-4908 GCA_003452655.1 Actinomycetota bacterium
AGTCGGTGCCTCCCACATCGGCTGCGGATCCATCGAGACTCGGTACACAACAGCGCCGTCGGGATCAGAGAAGGTCCCGGCAGGGAGCGAGTAAGTGACCGTGACGGTCGAGGTTTGGCCGGGTTCAGCCCGCGACAGGCCAGTCAGGTAGCGCCGCCCGCCAATATCTGCCAAGT
>DMNR01000284.1 GCA_003452655.1 Actinomycetota bacterium
GCTACACCGAGCGCGTGGTCAAGGCCTCGGGCTTGACCCGCAGCCCATTCCACGCAGAGGTGAAGGTCGATGACCGCGGGCCGTGTCTGATCGAATGCGCAGCGCGGCTGCTTGGTCTGTCGGCAGCGCCGTACATCAATCTAATCCACGGCGGATCGTTGGACGTTTTCGATCATGCCGCTCACTATTACGCAACATCGGATCCGTACGGCGACCCCGGACTTAACTGGGAGTCCTACGATTCGCGGATCGTCCAGCAGGTCAACGGGGTAGCCACGAAGACCGAACGTATCTATGACCTTGTCGGCATTGGGGACGTCGAATCGATGGGGGAGTTTCTGTACTGGCTGAAAGAACCCAAGGTTGGAGACCGGGTCCACCAGACCAGCGATATTTTCGGCTCGGCATACATGGCCTTGATCCAGGCACCCACCAGTGAAGACCTCACGCGAGCCGCTGAATACATTCAACGCAGCATTCAGTGGAATCACGATCGGCGAAGCGTTTCGTCGGTCTGCAGCGCCGCAGGAGCAGTAATCAGACGGCGATCCCGACAGTTCCCGTCGCTAAGAGAGCGCCGCATGCCAGTGTTCGGCCCCGAAGAAGCGGTCGCGCTCTCAAGCTAGGTACTGATCAGCAATTGGGCCGGTTGGGTGAATCGGCAAGGAACTCTGCAGGAGTAGCCGAGCACTGCCGATGCACTGACTATGTCTGCAGCAACCCTCGCCATTGCAACTGCTGTGTTAGTTGGCGGAATGACCGGTCCCGTTCTGATGCCCCAAGCGGCGTCTGCGGCTAATTTGGCTCGCGTTCAAACAGCTGCATCGGTGGCGGCCCCAACCGAAACGAGGGTTGTGCAAACCTCGACAGACGAAGGAAAGCTGACGCGTGGGGAGAAGCGTGACGTCATACGGACGAACGTGAAGAAAGGAACGCTGACTACGTCGGTCCGCTTCACCGGCAAGAACAAGAACTACGTCGTGATGGTGAAGCAGGCAGGGAGCCAGAGCACCCAAACCAAAGCCAACAAGACGATCGTGCTAAATCAAGATGTCAGCGCTGGCGAAGTCAAAATTGTCCTCAAGCGAGCTGCGGGCCCCCGGCGCAATGCCAATTGGAAGCTCCAACAAACAGTCCTCGCGCCAACACCGGCACCTGCGCCAGTTGCGCCAGCCCCAGCTCCAACCGTGCCGCCAACGCCGACACCCACTTCCCCGGCGCCGACACCCACGTCCCCAGCGCCGACCACACCCCCAGCTCCCGATGTGCCAGCGATCACCCCAGCCGATTTCGGCGCGATAGGGGACGGCGTCGCGAATGACACCAGTGCGATGCAGAATGCTCTCAACTCACTCGAGACCGGGGAGACGCTGACGATTCCGGCAGGCAAGACCTACCGGCACACTGCAGTCCTGAAGGTGTCTAAGCCGGGAGTGACGATCGCCGGGTCCGGAACGCTCCTGGCTACAGCCGAGGCGACGTCAGCGGTGCACCTTGCCGCTAACAACATCACGTTGGATGGCGTGACCTTGGCGATGGGCTCGACCACGAAACGGTGGGTCGCATTCGAACAAATGAAGCTTCGGATCGGTCGCCACGACGGCATCGCTGTCCGGAACGTGACGGTTGACGGGTCAGCCGCAGCCGGGATCTATGTCGGTGGCGCTAGCAACTTCACACTGTCTGACGTGCTGGTACGCAACACGAACGCTGACGGGATCCATATGACGACCGGGGCGCACGACGGAGTCGTACGAAATGCACGAGTGGTCAATCCCGGTGACGATGGCGTGGCTGTAGTTTCCTACCGAAATGACGGCGAACTTGTTCGCAATATCACCGTGGAATCGCCAAGAGTCGAAGGCCAGCGATGGGGACGCGGGTTCTCGGTAGTCGGCGGCGACACAATCAGGTTCAACAACGTGTATGCCCGAGACACCGCAGGTGCCGGGATCTACATAGCTGCCGAGTCTGAGTTCAATACCTATGGAGTAAGCAACGTCGTGATTGACGGCGGCACGCTATTGAGAGCCAACCAGCAGGCCGACTCCGATTCAGCAGACCGACCCAGCCCTGACAAGGGACGGGTTGTGCACGGCGCGATCATGCTTTACAACAGCCAGGCAGATCAGCGGATCTCAGGTGTGACGGTGCGAAACATCACCATCACCGGCACCCACCCGCAGGGTTACGACCACGTGCGCGTGGCCTCGTACTCCGCCCAAGTCCAGGAGCGCCTTGAGTTCAGCGGCATCCACATCTCGGGCGGGAGCGACTACCTGTTCAAGCCGATTGGGGTGCCGGCTGGGGCGTATCGGACGATCGGGTGGACGCATGAAGGCGCGGGAGTGCCCAATCACATCGGTTGGTGAACGGAAGCCACATATCCGCCGCGAATACGTCCCACCCTGAACGGCAAGCCGCCGCGCCTATGCGACGGAAACGGCATCTAGCCTGCCGCGTTCGTAAGCTTGAGAACCGTCCGCATCATGATCTTGATGTCGAGCCACAGTGACCAGTGCTGGATGTAGTAGTTGTCGTATTGCACGCGTTCTTCGATGGAAGTGTCGCCACGAAGTCCGTGGATCTGTGCCCAGCCTGTCAGTCCACTCGGAACTCGATGACGGGCGCCGTAGTGCCGGAACTCAGACCCGAACTCTTCCACGAAGTGAGGTCGTTCGGGACGTGGTCCCACGAGGCTCATATCGCCACGCAGGATGTTGAACAGCTGCGGCAGTTCGTCGATTGATGTCTTTCGGATGAACCTGCCAAAGCCGTTCATCCGATCGTCGTTCTTGACGTTCCACTTCGTCGCTGATTCCTCATCGCTGGCGGGTCGTAGGCTACGGAACTTCATGATCTCGAATGGCTCACCGTCGGTGCTGATCCTCACCTGCCGAAAGATTATTCCCGGTCCGTCTGTGATTCTGCTGATCACAGCGATCGTCACCATGAGCGGCGAAAGTAGGGCCAGTGCCACGCCCGAAACGATGATGTCCAGAAGTCTCTTGGCTTTCCATTCCACGGTTCGGTAAGCGCGGCGTTGTAGTAGCACCAACGGAACCCCGCTGATTTCATCAACACCAGTTCGCCTCGAGGTCACTTCGAAGAACCGTTCAACGATCGAGATGTCGCAGCTCTGACGGTCGGCTGTACGAATGATCTCCACGAGTTCAGACTCAGCCAGACCGCTGAAGGCCACAATCGCGACGTCAATGTCGTGCGCCACGATTGTTGCGTTGAAGTCTTTGGGTGCTCCAATAACTGGGCGGAGTTGAGGCCGAGTCACATCGGTGTTCTCTACATCGTCGATGTATCCGATGATGTCAAAACCGCACTCTGGGTTACTGGCTGAAGCGGTAACGAGTTTGTCGGCGACCGCTCCCGTTCCTACGATCGCGACGCGACGTTGAAGCAGTCCCCGCTTTCGGGCGGCGTGCACGACGGCGTAAGAGATTGAGCGTCCAACAAAGATTGCGGCGAAGTAGAAGAAGTAGGGCAAAAGGTCTTGGAACGACAGTGGTGCGGTGAAACTGATGGCGAAACCGAGAATCGCACTCACAGCGACGACCGCAAGGAGCCTCGGGGAATCGTCCAATACGGACAGCGATGCGCGTGAACGGTAGAGGTCGGAGCCGTAGAGGAGGGCGACGATCGAGACTATCGATATAGCGGCAGTGAGTACATCGACTTGCAATACCAGTGCTACCGCTAGCATCGCAACCAAGTCGAAGGCCGCTGCGACGACGCCCGCACCGTGGCGAGCGACGTACCGCCTCGCGGAGGAACTCCGCTCAGGTGAATGTGCCGGCCGTTCTCCCTGTGGCGTCGTCAGTAGGTTTGCAGCCGCCGTGTGGCCACCTACGGGCAGGGTCCGCGGAGTCAGCAGACTAGCTATGTTGGTCAGAGATGCTCGGTTGAGTACGCCAGCGAAGGATTCGGTACCAGACATAGCACTCCTCGATTCAGTGGGCATTCGTTCCTGTCTGGATATACCCGAGAGTTAAGATCCACTCACATATCCAAGTAGTGACCTACCCCACTGTTTAGATACCCCAGAAGTAAGACGAACGTGTCGCTACCTGGTCTGCGTCGACTCTCGTGAGGGCGATTGGGAGTTGGTCGCGGGCAGCGAACCCGAGACATGCTTTCGTCCTGGCAGGGTTCGCTAGCGGATTTGGTGCCTGTATGCGCAGTTCGAGTTTCGGGGTCTCGGCTACTTGGGGCTTGAGGCGTGGTTCGGCTGGCCTCGGCCGCCAACTTGGCAACGAGCTCGGGTTCGGGGTAGCAGATACGCAACCACTGACTCTGCCTACGAGTGCGGAGGGTCCGAGCGCAGAACAACACCAGGTACGACCGCTACTGACGGTCCCTTAGCCAACTCTGCCATCGTCGGATGGAGAACGTGGAGTCGAGTACTACTGCCTTGGTGAGCTACTTCGGTTCTCCGATGTCGATCGTTTTCGCTCTAATCTTTGGAGCCGGGCACATAGCTGGCGTCGAGCCCGGCTCCTGCGACAGAGACTTGATTCTCCGGCGTCCACTCCAGCGTCGAGTCCGAGGACCACCACGAAACCTTCCCGAGGTAGTTCCAGCGCCCGGTTGCCGGTCCAGTGTGGAAGGCGATGGCGCCGTTGCGGCCGAGAATGCCAAGGATACTGGCCAGGTACTTGGAAATTGTGTACTTCGATGGCTTGATTGCGCGATGCCCGTGTTCCTGAATGAGGTGTGCAAAGTCCTCGGGGTTTGCTTGCGCGTACGCGGCTTCGACGACCCCATACTCGATCCACTTGCCGGGGTATTGCGCAATCGCTGCTGGCAGCGCAGTGTCCAGGCTCAGTTCGGCGGCAAGCCCGCTGATCGATTCGGTCGCGTTGGACTCGGCGACCCCGGACCAGACGAAGTCACCGGCAGTCACGTGGCCTGCGCGATCGCAGGTGTAGCTGAGGAGACCGTCGTCATTGACGACGACGGCTTGGACAAATTCATCGGGGTGCTGCGGGCAAATCTGCGCGTACATGTGGCCTCAATCAAGGTGTCAAGAATTGGATCATGCTGGGACAAGCATTGCGTATTGATCGGTATGTCCAACGTTGGCCATCCCGATTGGCTCGCTACATCGCATCGACGGGCCACCAGGATCCGTTGGGCTGCATAGCGACAGGCGTGGCGAGCATGTCGGAGTAGGCGTGCGGGTTCTCAGTGTGGATCGGTACGACCGTTCGTGGCT
>DMNR01000207.1:0-141 GCA_003452655.1 Actinomycetota bacterium
TCCAAATCAAACTGTCCACTGGGTGAACAGAGTCGGCCCCGGATTTGATTGCGTCGCAATCGGCCGGTGCCCGTTGCGTTCAGTCACGCGACCCTCCGCGCGTTCGTAGCGCGCGGCGCCGATCGTCTCGGCGGCCTCGGC
>DMNR01000207.1:448-12133 GCA_003452655.1 Actinomycetota bacterium
GCTCACCTCACGGTGGACCCCCAAGAACCCCACCACTCCACGGGACTCATACTTCGCACGGCTCTTGTGTCGACAGGGTTGCTGCTCACCTCGACCTCTGGCTGGGTGCTGAAGCACCTCATTTCGACGGCATATACACTCCCGCCGTGGATACCAATTACTCTGAGCGAGCTTCTTGACTCTGCATTGAGTGACTGTTACGGTCCCGACTCCGACGGGGGTGGGTTTGACAGTGACACTGAAATTGAAGGCGTCGCGGCAGGAGACTCCTCGTTGTCGTGTTTGCCGCAGCGACGAGATCGACTGATGACCGATCTCTTTCCTCTGGACGATGTGCCCCAGCCGCGGGAATTTCCGGGCGGCACAGAGAACCAACATGCTGCGGATGGGGCCGCACTGACGGTTGTACGGCCTCCGATCTCTATTCTGGCTGCGGCGTATGCGGCGCTGGCCGTCAGCCTGCTCTGCTTTCTCCCCGGCAGCCGAGTTTTCAACATCATCGGATACGCGATCGCAGGCGTTCTCGTAGCAGGTCTGGTGATCTGGTTTCGCTCGGTCGATCGACGGAGACGACGGTCACCTCGTTACGGGTTCATTCCCAACGGTCGACTTCTCGCCACCGCACCCCTCATTCTCGGAATTCTGACGGCAGCGGGGCATGCATACTTCATCGCTCAGACCAAGTCCCTTGCATAAGCTCGCTGTCACCACTGGGCTGCTTGTCGCCTTCATTGGCGGGTCAGCGCTCTCGTTGACTCAGCCGCAATCTGCACACGCAGAAGCTGACCAGTCGATGTCGGTGTGCATCCAGGACACCAAGTCCCTCTCTGTTCTGTTCCTCGTCGACACGTCGCTGTCGCTGAAGAAGACCGACGCCAGAAACGAACGCGTCGCAGCGATCCAGTCCGCGTTGAGCGCGCTCGGAGCTCTGCAGTCTGCGTCGAACGTCAAAGTTCAAACTGAGTTCCTTGAGTTCGGTACAACCACCCGACGCGCATTTCCAGCCGATCCGGAGTGGGGTCCGTTGTCGGGCGACCCTGCAGTGCAAACCAGCCTGGCCGCCGCGTTTGCAGACCGGAACAAGAGCGAGGACACCGACTACGTCTCCGCCCTGGAGCCGTGGGTTGATCGAACCGCCAAGCCTCCAGATGAAGTGGGCGCAATCGAGATGCTCGAGAGGGCACCCGCGAATTCATGTCGGCTCTTGGTGTGGTTCACGGACGGCCAGTTCTCACTCGACTACTTCAATGCCCCGAAATCCATCCACTGGACCGACCCGCCTACGGAGATTCGTTCTGACGCCGATGGCCGAGCCCTGGAACCAGCCGCACTCGCCCGGATCTGCGAGCCCAACGGACTCGCCGATCAGTTGCGCGCTGGCACCGATATAACCGGCGGTGCTCGAGCTCAAATTGCCATTGTGGCGTTGGATAATGGAGGAACTCCCAACTTCGATCTGATCAACTCGATCGCGTCCGGACAGGGGCCCGCCGGCTCGTGCGGAACGAACCCAGCTCGAGGATCGTTCGTCAGCGCGCGCAACATCGGAGACCTTGCCCTTCAACTCCGCGAGGCCGTCCTCGGACCGTCGCACGGGCCGACCGACGGTGTCACCAGTTGTGTCGTGCAGTCCGGGCAACGGACCTGCTCATTCGACCCGAACGACGTCACGGTCCAGGAGTACGACTACCCGTTCGATTTGTCGACCGGCTTGACCGGCTTCAACCTCCTCACGCTCTCGGCGGATCGGTCCGTCGAGACACTGCTCGTCGCCCCCGATGGCCAGCAGTACGCCTTGGGAGAAACAGGCGACGTCACCTTGAATAACGGAGTTCTGATTCATGTCCGGCGCCTCGATATTGCTGACGGCGGTTACCTGCTCGATGCCAAACTGCCGTCGACGCCGACCTGGGCAGGCAAGTGGCGGGTCCGGTACCGCACCGCCGACAAGGACGCAGCTTCACGTCTCAACAAGGCGTCGATCTACGTGTTCGGCGGCTTGGAGGCGCGGCTGGCGAACACGGACGTGCCGCTACGCAAAGGACGCGATGGCAAGATCACCGTAGAGCTCGTCTCCGCCGCAGGAGAGCCAGCGACGAATACCGCATTCGCCGCGGGCAGCGTCATCGACCTACAAGTGAACGGCCAACCTGTGGCGACCCCAACGGTCAATGCCGATGGCACCCTTGTGATTCCGTACACAGTCCCGGCCGGCTTTGACGGAGACAACCTGGTAGTGACGGGGTCATTGAGGCCCGCCGTGAAACTTGCGCCCACTGCGCCGACAGTGCAACTCGCACCGTGGAGCGGCGAGCTCGGCCGCCTCACCGTCAAGGACATCCCGAAGTACCCCCTCATTGAGGCACCTGAGCCGTTCGGTTTGGTGATCAACCAGGACCAGCGGGTTATCACCACTCGCATGCACCTCGATGCCATGGCTCCGGAGTCGGGAGGCTGTGTCGCACTCACCTCGATGAAGCCCCCGGAAGCCGGGGGCGAACCCATCGACGTAGAAGTCAGAGTCTTCGACGGCGATCAGGAGATCACCGTCGGTACGGAGTGCGCGATCCGACTTCCCTCCGGAACGGAGCGCTACCTCACTGTGGAAATCTCCGCGCCAAAGCTGACAGTCGACCGTTCGGTGAGAGTCTCCACTGGTGTCGTATTGAATTCCACGAGCGAGCTGGATGCGAGCCAGACGGAGACCTTCTCGCTGGATCTCGGTGCCGCCATCGACCCCATCTACATTCCAGGTACGAGTGACACGGTCTGGTTTCTGATGCTGCTGGCAATCCTCGTTCCAATCCTGCTGCTTTACGCAGTCAACATCATCGGCGCAAGGCTTGATGTCGGGCGCATGACGTTCGCCGAGTTCCCGGTGCGGCTGGTCGGTGGCCAGGTACGCCGAGTCGTGAACGGGCAACCCGCCGCTCTCGCGCTGAAGGACGACGACATCCGCCTTACGCCCGTTGCCGAGGAGGGTCGACATCGAAGCGTGAATGTGGGCACCACGACGCTGCGCGGCAAGTGGTCAAAGAATCCGTTTGCCGATGTTTACGGACAAGCCGAGGCCCAGGGCACGCCACTCGTCGTAGCCAACCGTGGGACGGACAAGGGCGGACACGAAGGCCGCCTTGACGCTTCACTCTCCGGAGCGTGGGTGTTCAGGGCAAACGATGTGCCGCGGCGGGCAAGCGATGATTTGCAGCCGTTGGATGGAACCCTCACACTCGTCATCCCGCCTTTTCCTGCGGCTGCCAAAGAACAACTGCTCGGGCAGGTCGAGGAGATCAGCGATCGAGTCGACAGGGCAGCTCGAACCCACGCTGTCGATGAGGCCCAGGTAGTTGACGAAGCACCGCACGTGCAGGGTGCAACCACCGGCGGTCACACTGGCGCTGACGACGCACGGGTGTTGCCGGGTCGCGTGACGTCGACTGCCACGTCGGAGTGGGACGACGTGCCATCGAGCGCAGACGAAACAAACGCGGCTCGACCTTCAGCACCCCCGAAGGCCGATCGCAAGCGCGACCGAAAGCGAAAGGACACACCCGACATCACGCCGGGCGTCCCGACCAGCCAACCTGACGACGACCTTCCCTTCTGACCTAGGGACCCACCTCTCACGAAGCACCAATCAAGGAGAACTGCAGATGGCTCTGTCCCCCATGCTGATCATCGGCTGCGGCGGTTCTGGCGGCAAAGTCGTTCTGAACCTGCGGCAGCGACTCAATGAGGAGCTGCTCCGTCGCGGCTGGACAGCCGGTATCCCCGATGCCTTTCAGCTGAAGTGGGTCGACGTTCCGACACCTCAGGAAACTCACCCGAGCTTTGGGCCCCCGCTACCCCTCGACGACTACGTGGCGCTGTCGAACGTCGACGACTATCGCGCGTACGACAAGACGCTCGTGCAGCAGGCTGGTCCTCAGCGCATGGATCGGTTGGTGGGATGGCGACCGTCACCCGACATTCCGCTGCCGGTGAAGGCCGGAGCTGGACAGATGCGAGCGATCGGCCGCGCAGTGGCGGTGTCGAAGGCAGCTGCGGTGACATCGGTCATCAACCAAGCCACGCAGAAGATGACCTCCGGGCGTAGCGAGCTGGCTCGTCTCACAGAGTTCCTGGGCGGCGACGGGGTATCAGACACACCGCTGGTCGTCATCGTTTCATCGATGGCAGGTGGAACGGGCGCCGGAATCTTCCTTGACGTATGCGACCTGGTCCGTGCCTCGAATCCTGCCCTCGGCAACCGAATCATGGCCGTGCTGTTTACGGCAGAGATCTTCCGAGACGTCGGCAACACCTCGGGTATGCCATCCAACACTGTTGCCGCGGCCTCCGAATTGATGAACTCCGCGCTGGCGATTCAGCGCCGGGTCGAGCCTCTGTACAACATGGCGGGCGCGATCGCGGTCGAGGAGGGTGCTGGACCGAGTGTCTCGTATGTCGTCGGATTGCAGACGATGCAGGACGGCCGCAGCCTCGCGTCGCCCGAGGAGTGCTACCGAGCCGTCACCGAATCCCTCCTTGCGATGACCATCGACGAAGACCTCCAACAGCAAGTGCTCGCGTACGACGCCGCCAACGCTGTGCCCGCTCGAGCGGTCCGCCGTTCTGGCCTCTCGATGCTGGCGGAGTCACCTGGCAACGACGTGCCCATCCGTACGGGATTCGTTTCGTCGTTCGGGTCTTCGAAGGTGTCCGTGGGTTCCGGCCGATTTGGCGAGTGGGCCAGGGACCGTCTTGCGCGGTCGGTTGTCGACTACGTCGTCTCCGGTTGGCGCGAACGGGGCCTTGAGCTTCTTGATCCGGCGATGCGTGACACAGCCTCGGATGCCGACATCGTCGAGTTCCTCGTGAACCGAGACCGTGAGGTCTTCTTCGAGCGTTGTGGACTCTGGGAGGAGAACGAGCCTGATGGCAGCGAGCACAACCAGGTGCTGGAGGGCGTGGGTGCCAAGGACGATCTTGTCCGCATCGTCGGAGAGTTCAGAAACGGGCTCGTCGGAGAACTTCAAGCCCTCGGACAGAAGAGCGGCGTGCAATGGGTCCAGTTCATCGGCGATGCGATTCGTGCACGCGAGTCGAAGTTTCGTGGGATGGCAGCAGCGCGTCTTGAGGAGGGCCGCGTGGAATTCGCCTCGACGGTCGTGCCGCTGCTGCGCTCGACGGTGTCGGAGTGGCTTGCTGCATATGGGCTGCCTGTGACGCTCGGCCTCGTCACGGCGCTGCGTCAGCAATGCGAAACTGCACGTGCGCAACTTGCCGACGAAGCAGTTGGTTTCGGGCAAAAGGCGTCCGTCGACCCCTCATCCTCCATGGCGGCTGCGTTCCAAGCCCTGGGCAACGGTCAGTGCCTAGCGGGCTCAGAGTTCGTGCAGGAGGGCCTGCGCAAGGGACTCGGACCTCTATGGCACGCCGCTTTGCAAATGCGGTGCGAGGTATCAGCTGCGCTCCTGACGGAACTCGTGACGAAGGTGCTCAGCCCATTGGTCGCCGAATTGGAGCAGGTTGGCCGCGATTTGATGCACCCGTCCTTTGTGGAGCGCCTGGAGCAGTGGCCCGATGGTGCTGGCGTGTCTGACAGGTATGCCCCGCCGCCCTCCGAGTTCTGCCTTGTCGGGCCCGAGAGGTGGAGCGCAAAGTACGACGATCTTCTTCGTGCCTCCGCCGGCTCGATTGACGAGGCACGAAACCTCGTCGGCGCGGGCGGATTCGACTACGGTCCACCCGCCGCACCGGCCCGTGCGAAGGACGCCCTAGAGATCGACGTGAGCGGGAACGGCTGGCTGGGTCGCGAGGCGCGACCGGTGAAGGTGAACGTGGCGTTGCGCCCCGACGATGTGATTGAACGGGTCCGCTGTTGGTTGGGCGATGACGGCCATCCGATTGGTCGATTCCTGCAGACGGGCCTTGGTGAGTACCTGCTCCGCGAGGAACGCGGGCAACCAGTGCCTGACCACCTTGCTCGACTCGACCGTTTCCGTGATGCGTTGGCGTCAGCACGCCAGCTGGCTGCCCCGCTGTTTCGGGTGAGTTCCGCCATGATGCAACGAGTTCATCCGGATCTCGATGCTCTGAAGACAGAACTCAGGGTGCAGGCGTTTCCGTTCGACCCCACTCACCCGGCCCGCGCGGCGGTGCAAGAGCTGCTCTACGACCCAGAACAGGGTGACCACCAGTGGTGTGCGAACGCGGCCACGAAGGGCGTCGAGTCGGTCCTGCTGGTGAGTCGGCTCGTGTATCCAGTGCACCCGGCGGCCGTTGCATCCCTGTACCAGCCGATCGCCCAGAAGTGGAACGAGGTCATCCATTCAACGAACCCTGCCAAGTCCATCGAGGCGTTCTGGAACTACAACCGCGCACGCCTGTTGACCGAATTCATTCCTCTGCCAAAACCGTCCATCGAAGCGATCGTTCGGGGCTGGTTTGTCGGCCGGTTGCTGGGCATGGTGACTGATCCCACCGAGGTCGACGGCGTGAAAGTACGCACAACCAAAGCTGGCCAACCGATCGTCCATGCGATGCCGTGGCCCTTGCTGCGGCACGGGCGGGAACCGATGCTTCACCGTCATCGCATGGAGTGGTTGCCTGCCTTGCTCGAGCACGTCGGCATGTCGATGATGCTTCTGTCACAAGACGAGCACGCACTCGATGGCTACCAGGCGTTGTTCGACATCGGCGCGTACCCGGAGGCTCACATCGAGTCGCTGATCATGGACGGTGTCACAGCCGCCGGCGCGGCCTCCCAGATCGTTGGATCGAGCCCGGACGAACGAAAGACGGATTTCGTGGCTGCGCTCGGCGAGATCCTCGTGAGCTACCAGCGGGCGGTCGAAGATGACGTCCACAACTTTGTGGGCGACTTCGCCGTCTTCCGGAAGATTGCATTCGGACAGGAGCTGTTTCCGATGTTCGTTGAACAGGTAGGTGACATCCAACGGCGAGTCGAGCGCGTGGAAACAGCAACCCGAGGTCGGGGGTGAAACTGACACTGGTCGCGCCGGCGACGGCTAGGAGCCGCCTGTTGGTCGACACCCTCGTCGAGCTCGCAGTCGCAAGGATGATCTCGTCATTCGTGTGCGTGGAAGGAGGTGGCGGCGCCCGATGGATCGACGCGGACGGTGCTCACGACGAGGAGCCGCTTGGTGAGCTCCTCGCGCGCATCGGCCGGCTCGAGCTCGTGCGGATCGTCGGAGTTTCGCTGGATGAGAATGAGGTGGATCCAGCTTGGGCGCGGGATCTCGCAAGTATCCGAGATTCAATCTCTGCAGCTCAGATCCCTGTCACCCTGGGGACGGTCGCTTCATGTACCGCGACAACGCAAGTGCCGCAGGGGGTTCTGGGCGTGTTCTGGAACTTCAACATCGTTATCGTCCCTCAAGAGAGCCTCGGTGAACCGGGAACCTTTCCGGTGTTGATCACCGATCCCGATCGTGAGCTGACGACGATGGTCGCAGCGGTAGCCCTCGTCGGGAGTCTGTGGCGGTGGCTGGAGAGCAGCCCTGTCGACTCTCTCACCCACGCCGGTGAAGGAAACGTCCAACGAGTGCGGCTTGGGCGAGTGATCACTCGCATCATCGACGCAGGCGATCTCACCGCACAGGCGGTGAGCCGTGCGCTCGTTGCCGGAGTGCAACTTCCCCCGCCCTCAGGCTGTGTACAGCACGGAATGCCACAAGAGGCCGTCGATCAACTCTTGGAGAAGTTGGCACCATCGAAGGGCACGTCCGTCATCGGGTTCGCATATCAACCGTATGCCCCACCGGAGCGTCGTACACCAATGAAGATGGGGCCACTAGCCGCCATCCGCTTCTTCTTCAACGAGCTCTTCTCCGAAATTCGCCCCATGCCGCGCGCAGCCGTGATGCGCAAGCTAGAAGAAGTGCGACAACGAGTAGAGACGGCAGTTCAGAATCGCACTTTCGGGGAGGACGGCGACGTCGTAGTACGCCTTCGCCGGCCAGACGACGCAGCCCTCTTGTTCGACCAGGACGCGAGGCGAAGGGCCGTCGACCGACTCCCAAACATGAAGAGTGCCCCCATCGTTCCCTCGCCGTCGACCTGGCAGTGGCTTCTCGGCGGAGTACTAGCGGCAGCAGACGGCTCACCGATGCCAAAGGTTTTGGAAGCCGTGCAGCCCGAGTGGAACGGCGATCGAGCCGTCATCACGGACCTGTCCCTGTTGTCCGCACCCCCAGAGACCGAAGCCCCCGACACGCTGTCGCTCGGCGAGGATGAACTGGCGAGCTGTGGAGTCGGAGGCGGAGAACGCAGCATCGCGGGCTATGACGTGATGGCGCTACAGCACCTGGCCGGCACAGAGCCGGCCGCGGCTTCTCCGTCGTGGGCACCACCAAACTCGGTTGAAGCGTCCTCGGAAAGCGAGGCGGCGGACGGTACAGCTGACGTCACCGAATCTGCGACCTCGCCGGCGGGAGCCCACCAACGTGTGAAGTCCTGGATCGAGGCGCGATCGAACACCCTTCAATGGCGGCTCGCAGCGCGACTCGTTGAAGCACAGGACAGCGCGCTCGTCGACCTCGAACGCACGCAAGCCGCGCTCGATCAAATCGAAGCCCAAATCGACGAGGCACGAAGCGCGGCCGCCAAGAGCCGTCGCTCGTTCGTCCGCACAAGTCTGTTGATCATCTTCGCAATTCTGGTGTTGGCCACGCTTGCGGTCGTAGGCCTCGTTCTCATCTCCGCCATGGTGGGTCTCATTCTCGCCGGCATCTTCCTCCTCGGTCTCCTCGGGGGCCTATGGAAGATGACCAGACTTGCCGCAGAACGGGTCCGCTGGAAACATCGACTCGAGGATCTGGCGCTCGCTCCAGCTCTGCTGTTTGCCCAACGGCAGCACGCGGCAGACGAGTTCCGCCGGCTGTCAAGTCTGTATCAGCAGTACCTCGATTGGGCCGACGTTTTGACGTCGGCGCTGTATCGGCCTTGGGGCATCGTCGACGCTCAGCTCATCGCACCCTGGAGAACCCGTACTGGGGTGTTGTCGTTCTCGGTCGGCGAACCGGTGGTGTCGCAGTCGGAACTCGCAGCGGCAGCACTTGGCGTGGCCCAACGCGTTGCGATGCCTGGTTGGTTGAGCAAGGCATACAAGGAGCGCCGGCAGCATTGGATCGAGTGGTACGCATCCATGTCGCGCGGGGTCACAGGCCTTCCACCGACACCAGAGGAGGATGCAGCCTCCATCACGGGCCCAGTGGTCAGTATTCCTGCGTCGTTCGGCATGGATGCGGTGGAAATCAAACGACCCCGGAGCCAATTTCGCGAATCGATTCTCGCGGGAGACTTCGCCGACGAATATCGCGTGAGCCAGGTTGAGTCGTTGCGAGATGAGGTCACACGTCGCGATCCCGCGAAATTGATCGAACGGGTCGTGGCGGACGTGAAGGGCCTTACTGATCGATCCGCACATGACTTCCTTCGGCCGCCGATTGAGAGCAACTCGGTACCAACCTTTGATCACGAGCTCTTTGTCGTTGACTCCTATCGCGCTCAAGGCAACCTAGGAGTGACATCGTGGGCTGGTATTTCTCCATCAATTCTTTCGGATGTGGCCACGACGGGGCACAGCCACGCCGTACTCGAGCTTGATGACCGCTTTCTCCTCGCGTCGTTTCGCCTGGATCTTTCCGAAGCAATCCTCGCATCTGACTGCCCGCTCGTTGCCGACGTCACCTCAAATGACGAGGGATCGTCCGACGACCGTCGCCCGGATCGTCCCCAACTCCGCGGATGAGGTAGCAGACGTGGGAAGTGTCGCACTCGCCGTGATGGCTGTGGCGTTCATCGCGATCGGTGGTCTCTTTGGACTCGTCACGACGGCCGTTCTGGCAAAGACGTCGATCAGCCGAGGGACTGCGTTCGGTTGGGGCGTAGCCCTGGGACCCATAGGCGTTGCGATCTGCATCGGGATCGCGGCGCGCCAGGCTCAGGCAGACAAGACGCCCGAGGTGGATGGAGTGCCATGGTAGACCTCCGTCGTCCATCGCATTTGGCCATTCTTGCGGGAACCTTCCTGGCGCTGACCTCGGGATTTCTGCCCTGGTTCGAGGCCGAGAGTGCCGTGGAATCGGTTTCGGTAACCCCGGCGACATCTGATGTCTTGCGGACCTCGGTCTGGATTGTTCTTCTCGCAATGATCGCCGGTTTGGTCATGTTCGTGGTGAAAGCGTCCCCAGGGCTACTCGGATGCGCCGGCGCGATCTGGCTCAACGTATCCATCATCGTCTGGTTCACGGGTGGCAAGGCCGCAGCGATCGTGCCCAAGAACGTGCTGCCAGAGAACGCTGCCGCTCGCCTCGGAACCGGAGCATTCATCGGCATCGCCGGCGCGGTACTGATGACCGCAGGGGTCGCGATGGTGCTTGCTGAACAGACGTGGCGTCTGGTGCCGCCGCAGTTACCTCGCTGGTTCTTCGTCACCAGCGTTGCGATGGTTGTCGTCTGCGTCGCTGTGCGGCAGTTCCGCTGGTTTGAGGTAGCCGGCGGGAATTTCCGATGGAGCCTCGACTTCGACATCATCCCACTCTTCGGCGACACGATGAGCCTCGTTCTCGTCATTGCGGTGGCGCTGGTCATTCTTCAATTTGTTCGGCCGCGACGATGGGTAGCGTTCGTCCTCCTCGGCGATGCAGCCGTGCTGGGCTTGATGTCGCTTGTGGCCGTCGGATCCAACGCCGCGATCGAACGCGGAGCACACGAGCTGCTCCGGCGCGTCAAGTTCCTGGGTGATGCGCGCGCCAAGCTCACAAGTACAAACGGCCCACTCGTCTTCGTTGCGGCCGCAATGATCTTGGGAGGCTATGCCGCGTTGAGTCTCAAGATCTGTGCTCGACGCCAGAACCCGCCCAATATCCTTAGCCGAGTAGCTGACAAGGTCGGACGCATCGAGCAACAGTCATCTCAGACCCTTCCAAGGCCCACCGGTGATGACTTGCCGTTCTGATGAGGTTTCGCGGGAGTGCGACTCCGCCGACCATGCGGTCACGGTCGACCAGAGCTTCACACCGACTGCGTACCCACACCTACGCCGGTCACAGCAGCCAGCATCGCTGCCAGTCCTCCGTACACCGACAACCAACGCTCAAGAGCGCTGGCGGTGTCGGTCGCTTCCGAATTCACGGTCGCCTGGTAGGCCGCGAGATGTGCCGCAGGGTCCACCGACGCTCCGATTGCAACGGCGAGTACTGGCTCTTCGGATCTGAGGGTGGGGTGAGGGTCGGCGGTAGGTCCCGGGCTGGGAATGTCAAGCGGGATTGGCCCAGCGTGCTCGGGCGCGACACCCCCAAAGTGGGGCCAAATCAGACCGTCGTTCTCACCGATGTGTCCCAGCGCTTGAGTTGCTCCTTCCAATCCTGCCGGGCCGTCTGCCGTTGGAACCCAGGGTGAACCAGCGGGAGGAGCCTCATACGGTGGCCACCGACGACGAGGTCCCCTCGGGTGCCGTAGTCGTCGGTTGGCGCCAGCCGTGCCTGCACTCCGTCACACCGATCCGCCACCGCTCGGATCGCGTCGAGCGCCTCCTGGCCAAGGGTGATCACCAACGGTGCCGCCGCCTCAACGAGCTCGGCTCGAAGGGCGTCACGGCGAAGTGGCCCGTTGGCCAACTCGACGAGTTGTCGTGTGGTGGGGCGCTTGGGTAGCGAGCCCGGTGCAGCGCCGATG
>DMNR01000207.1:12452-12606 GCA_003452655.1 Actinomycetota bacterium
GAGCGGTTCGAGAACATTGACGACAAGTCCTGCGCCTGAGGGGCCGTTGTTGCCGACGGTCGCGATGCCGTGTTCGTCGGTGAATCCGACGCCCACCTTCCACTGCTCCAGTAGCTCTGCGGGAGACGGCGATTGACCGTTCCAGAAGACGATG
>DMNR01000464.1:0-4068 GCA_003452655.1 Actinomycetota bacterium
GAACCCAACTTCGATCCCCACGAGTTCATTCGGTCGACCGACACCGTCTATGTGACCGCCAGCGACGACGTCCAATCCGTCACCGCCCCGGTCGTCGTGGCGCTACTGACCGCGATTAAGTCAGCCACCTATGACCGCCAGCGACTCGTTTCGGCCGGGCTAGCGCCGCGTACCCACCCGGTTCGGATGCTTCTCGATGAGGCGGCGAATATTGCCCCCATCACCGAACTACCGCAATGGCTATCGACAGCGGGAGGCAACGGGCTGCACATCGTGGTCGTGTTCCAGGACCTCTCACAAGCCGCGAGCAGATGGGGCCGCCACGTTGCTGACGGGCTACTGACGTTATGCACCGTGAAGCTGATCCTCGGCGGAATTGGCGACCCCACCACCTTGCGGGCGCTAAGCGAATACATCGGCAACTACGACCGGGCCATGTACTCCCACACCCGAGGAAGCAGCCTCACCAGCATGGGCAACGGGATGCTGATGATGGCCCCCTCAAAATCAACGACCGTCTCCTACCACCGACAGGCAGTCCTGGAACCAGGCCAGATCGCTCAAATCGGGTACGGGCAGGCGCTACTGATCGACCGAACCCACTACGAACAGATCAGTCTGGGTTTGTGGCACGACCCTGCGCAACCCTGGGGTCGCGTCGCCACTGTGGGCTCCTCCCCCACGATTGACCTGACAGAACAGCCCACCAGTCAGTGGAACCGTGCCCAGTCGTTAACTAGGGAGAAGATCGGCCAGCTACACGCCCGAATCTCGGATCGCTGAAGCCAGATCAGCTGAGGCGTGCCATGTGAGCGACCTGAGCGCACTGATTGAGCGTCCCAAATTCCGGGCAGCGCCCCAGCGATGATGACGAGGACACGCCGGACGGTAGTGGAGTCTTGGTCACGTTCATGCGAGCGTGGTGAACATGACCAATGAGCGCGCCGAGATCGACCGTGACAGCATTTCCATCACGAAGGACACGGTAACTGTGAGCGCCCCTCCCCCGTCCCCTTCGAAAGGGCATGGTGAGCGGCCAAGCATGAGCGCGGTGAGCGATCCACCTGAGCGGCCCAGTCTTACCTTGAGCGAGGCAGCAGAGGCATGCGGTGTTAGCCGTTCCACTATCCGCCGCAAACATGAGGCAGGGGAATTCCCAAACGCCTACAAGGCCGGGCCAGACAACGCATGGCGCATCCCAGTTACAGATCTACTAGGGGCGGGCCTCAAGCCAGGTCGACCTAGCCCACCCGACCCAGTGAGCGAGCTGGATGAGCGGGTGAGGGCCGCGACGGTGACCTTGCCCAAAGCCGAGCTTGACGCACTGCGCGAGCAACTCCACAACGAGCGCACGCGAGCGCTCGTTGCCGAGGCAAGGTTGAGCGAGAGGGCTGAGACGGTGGACGCGCTCAAAGAAGCACTGAGCGAGGCCCGTCAACGCGCCATCGAGGCTGCCCCAGCAGTTCAGCTGCCCGCCACTCAGGTCATCGACGTACGCCAAAGCCCAGAAGCACCTACCCGCCGCTGGTGGGGTGGGAGACGCAAGACTCCGCCATCTCCCTAGCGGCTGCCACCCGTTGCCAGAGCGGTACTCATCGACGGCGAAGGCGAGATCCGCAAATATGACTGCAACCGGTTCCATGGCCTCCATTGCGCCGGGCGGTCGGCGACCAGTGGGGTTCCGTCTGCTGCTGGGCCCCGGCCCTTGCTGTAGATACGTCGATTCACGGTGACAGATGGCGCGCTCGGTGAGCGTCCCATCTGAGCGGGCCCACTTGGTGATGTCAATGGGTAGCGGGCCGGGTGTGTGCTACTTGGTCGGGTTGTTGAACTTGGAGAGCCACCGTTTCATGGGTGCAGGGTCCCCGAGTTCTGCGGCCTGGGCGATGCGGGCGATTTCAACTATTCCGCCGGGGCAGGTGTAGGCGTCTTGGCAACCGAGTCGCACTGTGAGGTCGGGCCAGGTTTGCATGGCATCCAGTGTTGTCTGGGATGCGCGCTGCTGTTTCGGCGTAGCGTTCAGCCAGTAGGTGTACCAAGCGTGTACAGATGCCAGCGCGATTGTTCCGGATAGTCCGACGTCAGAGATCTCAACTGGAATCCCTGGCTGGTCCTCAGGTGCCCCAGTGGCAGGTTGATAGTTCAAGTTGTAGAAGTAGCTGGCCCATTGAGGGTGTGAATCAATGACTGCGGAGAAGCTGGTTCCCTTTGGTAAGGGGAGCGATTGCAGAATTGGGGCGTACACCATGGCTGTGTTGGCGCCTGGCGGTAGAGGGTAGGCGCCAATCAGTTGGTTGATGCGGGCGGTGATTTGCGGATCATTGACGTTGATATCCGATTCCGTTCCACCAGGGGCTGGCGTTTTGATATCGACTGGACTCGTCGCCGGTTGGTCAATGAGTGCTTGTGCAGAGACGGTGGCTGCGCTGCCTCCAACAATGAGGGCTAGCGCTAGTGATACCGCCGCGAACCGCGACATAGCGGGGGACTGCTTCCGTCGTTTGACGGCGTCGCCGTCATCAGGGATGTATCGCGCGGGGTCAGTGAGCTTGAGGGCAGTCATAGGATCCTGAGTCATCGGGTGCTCGCTTCTGTTGCGGGGTGCATGGTGAGGTCGATGGTTTGAGACTGTTGTTGGCGGCAGAATTCGGTCTCGAACCGTTTCCTGGCGCGGTGCAGTCGGACTTTCGTTGTTGTGTAGGAGTGACCTATTACCGCGGCGGTTTGACGCAAGCTGAGACCATCCCAGGCGACAAGCAGCAGGAGTTCACGGTCGGATTCGCTGAGGGAGCCTAGGCAGGACCACACCAGCCGCTCAGTCTCCGCACCGATGACCTCGTCATCGGCACCACGACTTACGCCTTCAAATTGCTCGGCCGGGTGGCTCTCCCACCGCATCATGGATCGAAAGTCGTCGAAGGCAACGTTACGGGCGACCCCAAGGAGCCACGGCCGCACTTTTGCCGTCTGCGTGGGCATGTCGTGGCGACGCCGCCAGGCGACCAGGAAGACTTCGGCGCACGCATCATCGACGGATGCAGCTTCCACACCCCGACGAATGAGGTAGCGGTATACCGGACGGTTATGTTCCCGGTACATAGCGTTGAATTCGGAATCGTCTGCGCCAACGTTCACACATATGAGTGTGCGTTATTGACATTTGGTTACAGGGTATTTCGGTGAATTTTTCGCCGTTCGCTAACGCGAATGCGGTTTCTTCATCTCACTCGTGTGGCGGAGCACTCGGGACACCGCGACCACTTCTTCGCCAGGATTCCTTGATCAACGAGCGGAGAGCAAAATGGCGAAGCAGAAACTAATGATCGCGGTCACCGTGGCCACCGTCGTGGCGCTGGGTGCCACTGGATGCGGTGCGTCGACATCCAATTCGGTCGATCCGCAAGCAGCAGCGAGCGAATCCGCGACTCCCACGGACATCAACCCCGTGCCGGGATATAGCCAATCAGCTGAAGGCGAAATCGTGCTCGACCTGAATGAGGTCAATACGTGCGCAGACATCCCTTGGGGCAGGCTCTGCGCAAGTGTTGATCCACAGGGCTATAGAGCAGCATTCTATCGCCCTACCGGCAGAAGCAGAATCTACGTCGACTTTAACCTGATCTGCGACAACCACTCAGCGATCGGTGACCAGGGGGCGTTCTGGACCGAACCGGGACAAAACCGTAGTTACGTGTTCCAGACCGGCCACGGTGTCCGGCCATGCGCCGTCAGGCTCTACCTGGAACCAGGTAGGCAGGAGTACCACCAAACTGGCAAGGTCCAACCACGCTAAGCGTAAGAGTCCCGTTGGCCAGTAACAGATAGCGGAACATGGACCTACCTACCGAGTGTATGCAAACATGCTCATCCCGGTTCTTTCGTGGGACATAGACGGTCCAGATCCTGGAGCAAGACCCAACCGATAGGCCAGTTCACGCGGGTGGGGTCAAGTGCCGGTAGAGAGTTGACCTGCCGACCCCCAAGGTACGGGCAACCTCGGTGACGGGCTTACCGCTGTCGATGAGTTGTTGTGCGACTTCCAGACGGTCTGCGGTTAGTCGTTTCGGC
>DMNR01000464.1:4185-4458 GCA_003452655.1 Actinomycetota bacterium
CTCGTCGGCAGCGTCAGATGGTAAGAAGAGACAGGCGTTTACGCCTTTCGGTCGTCCTGGCTGCGAGCCGCGTGCGCGAGCTGCGGCCAATCCGGCGATGGTTCGCTCACGGCCTAGGTCGCGTTCAAATTGAGCGAGAGCACCAAACACGGCCAGCGTGAGGCGCCCGGTTGCCGTGGTGGTATCCAGTGCCTCGCTCAGTGAGCGCACGCCAATATCGCGGGTGGCGAGGTCATTGACCGTGCTCAGCAAGTGGGGGAGTGAGCGGCCTAG
>DMNR01000013.1 GCA_003452655.1 Actinomycetota bacterium
AGGGAATCGAACCCTCGTATGAAGTCGGGTAAGGATAGCGCCTCACGGCGCTACCCTCCCCTAAGAATCGGACGGGCAGGTTTCCCTGCATCCGGCTCAAGCAGCCTGAAGTCGCCCACCGTATCCGGCATGGGCAACCGCTGCAAAGTCTTCGGGGCCTTCGGTCGTGCCCCTGACTCACTCGGTGGCGTGGTGTTGCCGATGACAGTTCGGATGGAGCACTTGGAGATTGCTCATCTGTTCCGACCCACCTTCCGATCGCTTGACGACGTGGTGGATATGCCACCCCGTCTCCTTCGTGATCTTCTGGTTGCAGCACGGACACAGTCCTTCCTGCCAGTACCACAACCACGCCAGCTTCCGGCGCCCTTTCAAGTCCGACTCCATCTTGCGCGCCAGGCGCGCGTCGAAGTAGTCCTCGTCTTCCGGGCTGTACGGATTTCGGCTGCCGTCGATCTTGACGTGAAGCTTCTTGTGGAAGCTCGTCAGCGTCAGCAGCGCCTTGTCCTTGTCCGCGAACCGCCAATCGCGACCTGCGATGCGCCGGAAATACCGGGCCTTGATCCACCGCTCCCCTTTGTTGGGGTGACGGCGGCGAGCCCAGCGCCACAGCGCCTGCCAGATCAAATGGTCGGTCTTCGCGAACGTGCGCGTCGCCATCTGGCTTCGGTGATAGTTGGCCCAGCCCCGTATGACCGGGTTGAGCTTGTCGATCACGTCTTCCTGTCTGGCTGTGCGCATCTGCCGCAGCGTCCCGCGAATCTTCTCCAGAAAGTTCTTGACGTTCTTCCTGGCTGGTTTCGTCAACAACATGCCGCCTTGCCAGCGGGCCGTCCATCCCAGAAAGTCGAAGCCGTCGTCCACGTGGGTGATCAACGTCTTCTTCTCTGAAAGTTCGAGCCCGCGCTCGCGCATGAATTCCAGCACGAGCGGCTTGACCTTCTCTTCCAACAGCTCTCGCGAACTGCTGGTGATGATGAAGTCATCGGCGTAGCGCACGAAGTTGACCTTGGCCGCCCTGGCATCGCGCACCGTGCGGAAGAGTCCCGCCAGCTTGCTTTGCAGACCGTCCAGTGCCAAGTTCGCTAAAACGGGCGAGATGATCCCGCCCTGCGGTGTCCCGCTCTCTGTCGGGAAGAGGGCATTGCCCTCGAAGTACCCGGCTTTCAGCCACTTGCGCAACACGCCTTTGTCCATGGGGACGTGGGCGAGCAGCCACTCGTGACTGATGTTGTCGAAACACCCTTTGATGTCTCCCTCCAGCACCCATTTCGGCGAGTGCTTTCGACCCAGCGCATTGCGCACCTGTTCGATTGCATCTGCCGTTGAGCGCCCACGGCGGAAGCCGTAGGAGTGAGTGTCGCCGGTCGTCTCGGCTGTCGGATCGAGCGCCAACAGGTGCAGCGCTTGCATGGCCCGGTCGCGCATGGTCGGGATGCCCAGTGGGCGTCGGTCACCATTTGCTTTCGGGATGTAGACCCGTCTCATCGGCTTCGGCTTGTAGCCCTTGTGGTGCAAGGTGCCGACCGCCTGCCACTTATCGTCCGGAGTACTCCATGTCTGTCGGTCGATCCCCGGGGTCTTGCGACCCTGGTTCTCGGTTACCCGTTTGACCGCCAACGCTTTCGCGCTGATGGAGCGGGTGAGGAGTCTCTGCAGGCGGTTGACATTGCGCCATTCGCCTGCCTTTGCTGCTTTCGCGATTCTTGCCTGCAGCCTCCCAACCACCTGATGCGCGTTCTGCCACGGTACGCCGTGCCAGTGCGTCCAGTTGGTGGAGGCAACATCGCAATTGCTTGCGTCCATATCAACCTCCGTTGACGTGGAGCGGGTGAAGGGAATCGAACCCTCGTCTTAAGCTTGGGAAGCTTCAGCTCTGCCATTGAGCTACACCCGCCCGGTCCCGAGGGAAACGGACTACCCCGAAGGGCTTGTCCCCTCGGGATGGTTGGAGCAGACCTGTCTCGCGACAGGCCACCACACGGAAGTCAGCGCCCTTTCAGGCCGGGGCAATCGTTGCATCCCCTATCCGGACCATTACAGCCCGGCGTTCGCTTTCTCCGCGATCCTCTACCCGCAACCGATGCACCCGATTTTACAACCGGGCTTGTCGCGCCTCGCGGCGCGACTCGGCTTCGGGCTTACCCTGTTCCGCGCGATGAGCACGGATCGGGAGGACCCCACCTTTCTGCCGGTGATCGTCTTGTCAGCGTGTCCCCACCAAGCAGGGAGACATCCGATCACGTACCGTTTGGTCCGAGCCTGTCAGTCGATTTGGCTCGTTCTTGCTTGACGGCATTTACCAGTGGTTCACGTTTGTTGGTCCTTCGACCCAGCCTGGCGCCTCATCCGGATTTCGACTTCCAGAATCACACGATGACCCTCACGGGCATCGCGTACCCGTCGAGGGTGGCTACGTTGTCAGTGCGCTCGGCACGGGGTCGTTACCGACCCCGCACTGCACCTAGGCTACTGGCGGCTGAACGCCAAGTTGCATACACGCTCCCGCGTGGGCAACAACTCATCTCACGGCTTGCGCCGCGTCGACGACCCCGAGTAGGGTCGAGGTATTACTTCGCTGCTTGCTTTTGCTTTTCCAACGCTCGAAGCCGACCTTCCTCTGCCATCCGTTTCACGGTTGCCCGCAACTCGGCTGACTCTCCGGCCACTTTGGCTTCTTGCGCTCGCAGCGCGGCTGCTCCTTGAGGATCGAAGCGATTGCCGACGTAGTTCGCCGGGTTCTCCTCCGGGAAGTCCTCAAAGTACTCAGACCATTCACCCATACCTCTCTCCCGTCCCTGCTTGTGGCAGGAATTCCGAGGCCCGAGGGCCTCACTCGATCAGGTTCTCACCTGACCATGCGATCCGAAGATCGCAACTCTAGGGCTGTCTCACCCACACTTCGAAGCAGTGTGGCCAGTCACAGCTGACTGGGCGACTCTCAGGTCGCACGCTTGGGAAGCTGCCGTTCT
>DMNR01000051.1:0-1129 GCA_003452655.1 Actinomycetota bacterium
CATGGACTCGGTGCCGATGGTGGCCATTACGGGGCAGGTCCCCAGCGCGGCGATTGGTACGGATGCGTTCCAAGAGGCTGACATCAGCGGCATCACGATGCCGATCACGAAGCACAACCTGCTGATCACGAATCCAGCGGAGATCCCACGGGCAATCGCCGAGGCATTCCACCTAGCTTCCACCGGCCGTCCCGGTCCCGTGCTCGTCGATATCGCCAAGGATGCGCTGGCAGCACAAACCACCTTCGAATGGCCTACAACCCTTGACCTTCCTGGGTACCGGCCGAACACCAGGCCACATTCCAAGCAGGTGCGCGAAGCCGCTTCAATGATCGTCGACTCGAAGAAGCCCGTCTTCTACGTCGGCGGTGGAGTGGTTCGGGCCGGGGCCGCGCAGCAGTTGCGAACACTGGCTGAGCTGACCGGAATTCCAGTTGTCACGACCCTCATGGCGCGTGGCGCATTCCCCGATTCGCATCCACTGAACCTCGGAATGCCAGGTATGCACGGCACGGTGCCAGCAGTGGCAGCACTACAGAAGAGCGATCTGATCATTGCGCTCGGGGCCCGCTTCGACGACCGGGTGACTGGTCATCTGCCGTCGTTCGCTCCGCATGCTGCGGTCATCCACGCTGATATCGACCCTGCCGAAATCGGCAAGAATCGCCATGCGGACGTGCCGATCGTCGGAGATGCCGGGGAGGTCATCACTGAGCTCGTCTCAGCGCTGCAGACGCAGTACGCCGCCGGTAAGTCCAGCGACTACGCCGCCTGGTGGTCGCAACTGAACAAGCTGCGCGATGAGTTCCCGCTCGGATACGACACCCCATCGAACAACGAGACGGCTCCGCAGCAAGTGATTCAACGGATCGGCCAGATTGCTGGTCCTGACGCCTACTACGTGGCCGGGGTGGGTCAACACCAGATGTGGTCGGCGCAGTTCATTGAGTACGAGAAGCCCGGGCATTGGATCAACTCCGGTGGGTTGGGAACGATGGGCTTCGCAGTCCCAGCGGCGATGGGCGCGAAGGTCGGATCACCGGATTCGGTGGTGTGGGCCATTGATGGTGATGGGTGCTTCCAAATGACGAACCAGGAGTTGGCAACCTGCGCGATCAACGACATCCCG
>DMNR01000051.1:1323-3140 GCA_003452655.1 Actinomycetota bacterium
CGCTGTTCTACAACGAGCGGTACTCCAACACTGACCTGCAGACGCATCGGATTCCGGACTTCGTGAAGCTCGCTGATGCCTACGGTTGCCATGGGCTGCGCTGTGAGTCACCGCAAGAAGTTGACGCGACGATCGAGAAGGCAATGTCGCTCAACGATGCACCCGTGGTCATCGACTTCCAGGTCCACAAGGACGCGATGGTCTGGCCGATGGTTCCGGCAGGCACCAGCAACGACATGATCACGATCGCACGCAGTCTGGCACCCGCGTGGGAACGCGAGGACTAGCCGCGATGTTCAGTCCAACCCCAACCGACCACTGCCAAGAAAGGCCGAAGAAATGAGCCGTCACACACTGTCTGTGCTCGTTGAGAACAAGCCAGGCGTGCTTGCCCGCGTGGCAGCGCTGTTCTCCCGCCGCGGTTTCAACATTGACTCGCTGGCCGTGGGCCCGACTGAGCGACCGGAAATCTCTCGCATGACGATCGTTGTCAGTGTCGCCGGATTGCCACTCGAACAGGTGACGAAGCAACTGAACAAACTCATCAATGTCATCAAGATCGTTGAGCTCGAGCCCGAAAGCACCGTCGAACGTGAGCTGATCATGGTGAAGGTGCGGGCTGATCTTGAGACCCGTTCGCATGTGCTTGAGACGGTGAACCTGTTCCGGGCCAAGGTGGTGGACGTGGCGCCTGACACCGTCACTATCGAAGCAACCGGAAACCGCGGGAAGCTCGACGCGCTGCTGAAGGTCCTCGAACAATTTGGGATCAAGGAGCTGGTCGGGTCCGGGATGGTCGCCGTGGGTCGCGGTTCGCGGTCCATCAGCGACCGGAGTCTGCGCAGTGCCGGCTAGTTCTGTGCCCCAGGCACCCGCTGCGTTCGCACCGGTGATCGTCGCCAAGTCCGGTCGGGCTATTCCACAGCCGCGTTCGGCTGATGCCTTTGCAATCCTCGGCGTGGCCTGCTGGGTGGTAGCGGCTGTCATTGGTGCGCTGGTGGTGTCTGGGTATACCAATCTGGCAGCCAGCGATTACCGCATCGGATCATGGTTCGATTCGCTCGGGTTAGGTGACGCAGTCCTTGTCAAAGCAGCGACCATATGGCACTACGCAGGCGGTCCTCCGGGATCGTTTGTCCTGGCAGTCGTTGCAACGGTGTGGTTGTTCTTCGCCAACCGTCGTGGGTGGGCGCTGTACGTGCTGGTGGGTGGCGTCGGCGGACTGCTGATCTCTGAGCTGCTGAAGAAGACCATCGATCGGGCCCGGCCGAGCTGGCCCGATCCAACGATCATCGAGTCAGGCGGGTCGTTCCCCTCCGGGCACTCGATGGCGGGGATCTACGTCTGGGCGGTCGTTGGGATCGTCCTGATGTACCTATTGCGGCGCCCGCTAGGCACGGTTGTTGGCTGGTTCTTCATCGTTTTCGGTGTCCTCATGGCGCCGAGTCGGCTCATCCTGGGAGTTCATTGGCCCAGCGATGTTGTCGGTGGTTGGATGCTCGCCCTCGGCTGGGTATTGCTCGTCAGTGCCTGCGCCGTTGTCATCGTTGCGAGGCGAAATCCGCACGGCCGGTCCGTACCGGCTGAAGACCCAGCAGTAACCAGCACGTAGTCTCATTACCCGAATCCGAAGTTTCTTTTCATCACATCAAGCAGGGAGATCTGAACATCGTGGCCGAGCTCTTCTATGACGCAGACGCTGACCTTTCCATCATTCGCGGGCGCAAGGTTGCCGTGCTCGGGTACGGCTCGCAGGGCCATGCCCACGCGCTGAGCCTGCGCGACTCCGGCGTCGACGTCCGAGTTGGACTCGCTGA
>DMNR01000051.1:3366-6725 GCA_003452655.1 Actinomycetota bacterium
GACCTGATCATGGTGCTGGTTCCGGACCCCGTTCAGCGTGGCCTGTACACCGAGGCGATCGAACCGAACCTCAATGATGGCGACGCTCTGTTCTTCGCCCATGGGTTCAACATTCGTTACGACTACATCAAGCCACCGGCCACCGTGGATGTCTGCATGGTTGCGCCGAAGGGTCCTGGCCACCTTGTGCGACGCGAGTACGTCGCAGGCCGCGGCGTTCCAGCGATCGTGGCAGTTGAGCAGGATGCGACCGGAAATGCCTGGGCGTTGGCACTGTCGTACGCCGCCGCAATCGGTTGCCTGCGCGCAGGTGGAATCAAGACCACCTTCACCGAAGAGACCGAAACCGACCTGTTCGGCGAGCAGGCAGTGCTCTGTGGTGGCGCATCACAGTTGGTGATGTACGGCTTCGAGACGTTGGTCGAGGCTGGTTACCAACCAGAGGTCGCGTACTTCGAGTGCCTGCACGAACTCAAGTTGATCGTCGACCTCATGTACGAAGGTGGCATCGCCAAGCAGCGTTGGTCGGTGTCGGACACCGCCGAGTACGGCGACTACGTGTCGGGCCCGCGCGTCATCGATCCGTCGGTGAAGGCAAACATGAAGGACGTCCTGACGGATATCCAGAATGGCAACTTCGCCAAGCGCTTCATCGATGATCAGGACGCAGGGGCGCCGGAGTTCAAGGCCTTGCGCGAGAAGGGTGAAACCCACCCGATCGAGGCGACTGGCCAGGAACTGCGCAAGCTCATGTCCTGGGTTGATTCCGGCGACGATGACTACGTCGAGGGAACTGCTGCCCGCTAGGCATGCATCCCGCACGCCTTTCTTTGCAGATCCCCACCGTGTTGCCCTTTTCGACCCGAAATCGGGCCTGAAAAGGGCAACACGGTGGGGATCTGCGTTTGGCTCGCCCGCCTACTCAGCAGAGGAAGCGGATCAAGTCGGCGGGCCAACTATTGGTGTATCGGGCTGCGACGATTCCCGCCTGATCGAGGCTGACGCTCCCGTCGTAGCGCCCGACGTCTCCGCGCGAGTAGAAACCGGTCGATGGATCGCGCGCCTGCGCGGTCAGCCGGTTCAGCCAGCCATCGGTTAAATCCCGGCCGGTGTCGGATCCGTCAAATGCCCGCAGCACTGCGAGGTGTCGCAAGAAGATCGCGACGAACGCCGGGCTCTCCTGCCAGAGTTGAGCATCGGCTGAGTAGTACTCGATACTCGCCGCGGCGGCATGTTGTGCTGAACCCAGCGATACCTCGTCGTGGGTGACGCAGTGGAGCTGAAGACTCAAACCGAGCCCAGTGCCCTGGTTGTAGCTGTAGATGGATGGTTCGATTCGTCCGTCGCTGCGAACATGGTCCGCCACCAGGCCGCGCGAATCGCGCAGGAGGTCGATGAACCCCGCGCATCGTTGGGCGAACGCGATGAGTTCTGCATGATCAGACTGTGGCAATCCACCGTGGGCGCGTTCGGCCTCGACGATTCGCAAGGCAACTAGGCCAGCTGGCGCAGTGGAGCAAGCATTGCGGGTGTTGCCACCGACCTGCCAACTGATGCCACCGTCTCGTGTGTCCTGCCCGGACATCAGCAGGTGCAGGACTCCACGTGCCTGGGTGATCGCCGGCAGCGGATCGCCCGGCAGCGCCCCATGGAGTTGCAGTAGCGCCAGTTCAATGAAGTTCAGTGCGATCCACGCGTTGTCGTCGTAGAACACGGACCGACGCCGCGCTGACCAGACACGTGATTCCGTGAAGCAGTCACCGGACTGGAACTGCCGAAGACCCGCATCCAGTCCGACGAAGTCGGCCATCGCGGTGTCCGCCACAGCGGTCCCCGAGACTGCGACGACCCGTGCGAGCGCGGCCGACACGACCTGCGAGGTTGGCCAGGCGGCCGCGGCCCGCCCGACCCCTTCACTCACGACGAGTTCATTGCCCTTTTTGCGCCGGATGCATCGTGCTTCTAATGCCGCCCAGTCAGCATCGGCTTGCGCGCGGAGGTCCGTACTCATGATCAACCCACCGGGACGCTTTGCTCATAGCGGAACAGGTTGTTCGGGTCGTAGGCCTTTTTGACCTGCGTGAGCCTCGGAAGATTTGAGCCGTAGTACTGCGTCAAAGCATCGGGCAGGCCACGGTACGGCCAGTTCTGAAATGCGCTGGGTTGACAGTGTGGCGTGATGAAGCGCAACGTGTCGCTGAACCAGCCCTGCATCTCACGCTGCACACCCGGCGAGCTTGATGGTTGCCACCAGATTGCCGGGCGAATCAGCTGATCGACGACCTTCGCGGGCAGTGGTTGGTTCGTGCAGCGAGCCGTCTGTGCCAATCCGTGAACAGACAACTCCGGGACCGACAGCCAATCAATCTGGGCTTGCCAGAATTCCTGCTCAACGATTTCGGCTTGAAATGCCTTCGCGGAATGCTGGAGCGGTTGCAGAAGGTCACGAAGCTCATCGACGGCTCCGATGTAGGAGCCGTAGAAGGTCGCGACCGGATACTCCTTGGCGCCAACGCCGCCGACGCCGGATCGGTTGAGATTTGTGATTGCAAGTTCCGATCGGGACCATGAAGTTGGTGTTGACGACGTTCGCCAGCAGTTCCTTGTTCGATGCGCCTGCACCAATCGTGACTGTCTGGTTCGCTTCACCGATGCGCACGTTCTTCAGTGGCGTGGTCTTGATCAGCAAACCCTTCGTGCGGAGAAGCCCGCGTGGCTGTTGCCACCGCCGCGGATAGCGGGTTGGATGCCCTCATCTCGACACCAGTTGAGGCAGGCAGCGACGTCTTGCAGGCTCGTGCACATCGCGATCGCAATGGCGTGTTCGAGGCAAACTCATCATTCGCGGGTTGATTCTGCTCGGCAAAGCTGGCAATAGGTCGCTCGTGGTGGCGCTGCGCCCTCTGAGCATTGCCGGGCGCAGCTCAGAGCAGCCTGCCGCGCCGGCGGTCGTCACGGTCGAGCCGTCTGAGTACGTACTTGGCGAGGACCTGCCTGGCGCACCCGGTGAGTCGCACACGACCGTGACTGCGCAGACCCCTGGCACTGCGGTTGTGGTCTTCAGACTCAGCCCGCCCAATCAGCAGCCCGAACTCAAGAACGTCAAACGGCTCACGGTTGTCGTGAAGTAATCCCGCTCGTCGGACTCGTGAAAGTTTTCACAAGGTCTGTCGTTACACTTGAGCTTCACCTACTTTTGATGTGTCCCACTTTCATGGGACCCACATTTACTGCCCTGTTGGCAAAGGAGCCTGGCGCGTGTCGAAGCCCATTGTGCTGATCGCCGAAGAACTGTCACCCGCAACTATCGAGGCCTTGGGCCCGGACTTTGAGGTCCGCCACTGCGACGGCGCCGATCG
>DMNR01000051.1:6932-9406 GCA_003452655.1 Actinomycetota bacterium
AACATCGTCTCGGCCGCCGAGCTGGCTGTCGCGCTGCTACTCGCAAGCGCACGCAACATCAGCCCAGCTCATGCCGCACTTCGCAATGGCGAATGGAAGCGTTCGAAGTACTCAGGCGTCGAACTGTCCGACAAGGTTGTCGGCGTGGTCGGACTCGGACGCATTGGGCTGCTGGTTGCCCAGCGGCTCAGCGCGTTTGGTGTCGAACTGATCGCCTACGACCCATTCGTTCAGCCAGCGCGCGCTGCTCAGCTCGGCGTTCGGATGGTCGATCTGGACGAACTGCTGCGCACCAGCGACTTCATCACGGTTCACCTACCCAAGAACAAGGACACCATCGGCCTGATCGACGCTGACGCTCTCAAGAAGGTCAAGCCCACCGTTCACATCGTCAATGCTGCCCGCGGCGGCATCGTCGATGAGCAGGCGCTGTACGACGCACTGGTCGCTGGTCAGGTAGCTGGAGCGGGCGTTGACGTGTACGCCAAGGAGCCATGCACGGATTCGCCGTTGTTCACGCTCGATACCGTGGTTGCCACTCCACACCTGGGTGCCAGCACAGACGAGGCGCAGGAGAAGGCCGGTGTCGCCGTCGCCAAGTCGGTTCGGCAAGCACTTGCCGGGGAGCTTGTTCCAGATGCCGTCAACGTTGAGGGTGGAAACATTGAAGAACCTGTTCGTCCCTTCATCGAATTGACCGAGCGCATTGGTCGAATCGCTTCAACACTCGCACCATCACCTATTGCCGCAGTCGACGTTCAGGTACTTGGCGAGGCAGCGTCGGCAGACGTTCGGGTGCTGCAACTTTCTGCGCTTAAGGGTGTTTTCTCGGTGCTCGTGGAAGACCCGGTCAGTTACGTCAATGCGCCGGTTCTGGCCGCCGACCGTGGCGTCGAGACGTCATTGTCGACCGACGGCGAAAGCCCAGAACACCGCACGCT
Organism: Actinomycetota bacterium; assembly: GCA_003452655.1. Lineage (GTDB taxonomy): Bacteria > Actinomycetota > Actinomycetes > S36-B12 > UBA10799 > UBA10799. The sequence goes on from DMNR01000051.1 coordinate 7,874, forward strand.
GGTGCGTGTGAAGCTGGCCCTGACCGATGGTCGCAGTGTCGCCGTCGCAGGAACCGTCGCTGGACCTCGCGACACCGAGAAGCTCGTGGAAATCGACGGGTTCGAGATCGATGTCCCGATCAGTGAGCACATGGCGTTCTACACCTACGACGACAAGCCCGGCATCGTCGGCGTCGTCGGCCAGATCTTGGGTTCGGCCGACGTGAACATTGCTGGCATGCAGGTGAGCCGCACCAAGGCCGGGGGAGAAGCGCTCATCGCGCTCACGGTTGACTCCGCGATCCCGAGCCCGACACTTGACGAGATTGCCTCGAAGATCGGTGCTGCCGCGGTTCACGCCGTGGATCTCGACTAACACTTAACACCGAGCTCAATTGATTCGGACAGAATCGACCCGCTGCGAGCACGACGCCTCGCTGCGGGTCGATTCTCTTACCGTGAGTTGATGCGGAAGCTGTAGAGAGCGCGGGCAGCTTGTGTTCACGGCCTTGGGCTCGGCCATTTGATGAAGCACCTCTTTGGCGACGAGTTGCCCTGATTCGCGGCCGCGGAGCGAAATTGTGGTCACGCTCGGATTTGTGAGCGCCTCAATCGTTCCCTCTGCCTCGGCAAGGACTTGCACATCACCGGGAACTGACTTACCGGCTTCCTCGATCGCTGCCAGCACTACTTGGGTGTCGCCGTTGCGGATGAGGAAGCTGTCGGCGCCTGCTGCGATCGCATCGACGACGCAGGCGATCGCTTCGTCGGCATCCCAGAATTGGTCCAGGTCGAGCGTGAGGGGCTCCACTGAGTTCTCGTCACACCAACCGCCGTAGACCTCGATCTCGCGGAAGACGTGCTCCACTCCGATGTTCCTCACCAAAGCAGGGCGCCTGCTGCCGGCACTCCGTAAGAGTTCCAGGGCCTCGCGATGAACGGCTTCGATGTCGTGCGTTGCGAAGCACGACGCGGTCACCCCAGCTCGTGGGATTCCGGTTGCAACGACGGGGATCCCGAAGCCGACACGCTCTGAGGCCGCCGAGTCGTCTGGCAGGGCCGACAAGATCACCGCGTCGATTGCTGCACCCTGCAGTGAGTCGATGCTCGCCGCCGGGACAACCAGTAGGGAGACATCTGCCTGCGCGAGGGTCTGCAGAATCGCATTGACGAAGTTCTGCCAGAACACTCGAGGTGAACGAGGGTGCGGGTCAAGAATCAGCGGATCGAAGACGAGTGCCACTGTTTGTTGTTGGCCCGCCCGCAGCGCTTTGGCTTGCAGGTTCGTCCGGTATCCGAGTTGTTGGGCGGCGGCTTTGACGCGAGCCCGGGTTTCATCGGAAGGGCCCGGGATGTCTCGCAGACACGCGGACGCCGTACTCAGCGACACGCCAGCGGCCTTGGCGACCTGGGCAAGCTGAGGACGAACGCGCCGCTTGTCCTTCACTCGCCCCTCCGTATGTGATCCCTGCGCGGCCGGAACCTACACACCTCGAGGCTCGGCCAGCCAACCAGACCATCCGGCCGGTAGATCGAACCCTACATAGCCGGGCA
>DMNR01000051.1:9683-10251 GCA_003452655.1 Actinomycetota bacterium
TTAGCTGGTTTCGCTCGCTATCTTCACTAGCGGTGACCTGCATCGTCCACCCCGCGCCTGCCGCTTGCTGGTATGCGCTGGTCGCGGCAGCACGTCCTGGTCCGGCGACGTCGCACAGCAGGAAGCCCTCAGTTCTCAAGGATTGCGCGATCCTCCTCAGGAGGGCATTGATGGCGACGTCAGTGCGGTCGTCGCTGGCGTAGTTGAGGACTTCGCCAATGGCCAACACCGCTTGACAGTCGGGGATCTCAGCTTCGTAGATCGAGGAGGTGATGAAGTCTCCGTGGGGTACTCGCTGACGGGCAATCGAGATCATGTCCGGCGATCCGTCGATGCCGACAACGCTGTAGCCGGCCTCGTCGAGGATCTCGGCCAGCACTTCGCGCGGCAGGAGTCCGGAGGCGGCTCGGACGGCGACCCCGGCCGCGATCCGGCGCTTGAGGCCGGCCACGCGGACCATGAAGAACTCGTCGAGGTTCCTGGAGAAGATCGCGAGGAACTTCGCCCGTTCGATGAGGGGGACGGTCTCGTCCATCGCCAACTGCAGCACGCGCTCGTTGAACTGCAG
>DMNR01000238.1 GCA_003452655.1 Actinomycetota bacterium
GGTATGTCGCCGACATGATGGAGCGGGCCGAGATCGACACGCGGCTGCAGTTGGGCGTGCAGGCCACACGCCGCGGCTGGATCTAGCGCTGGCTCTGCGCGCTGGTTCGGCGCGCGCTGGTCCGGGCGTGGCGTTCGCCGATGATTGTGTGGCTTCCGCGTCGTCCCAGGCCGTTCCAGTCACACAATCCCGTATGCCGCCCGCTTGTAGGGGGATAGAGATCATCGACCCAACACTTAACTGGCAGGCGACGAGAGGGCAAGCGTCGGGACGGCACGTTTGGAGCAAACTTTGGCCTCTAGAGCAACAAGCGGATTTGGTCGCCCTTGAGCGTGGTTCCCAAGGGAGAGGCCATGTTTCCGGCACGCTGAGTGCGTGTCACAGCCATCAGCCTCAAGTGAGGCGTCGGAGACTCGGTCAGCGCCTACGGCGGAACAGGTCGCCGATGGAGTCTCCGCCTTCCTTGCCCGCGTCCTCGACCAACTCAGCATCACGTCCTGGCTCCCATCCCTCTTCTTGGTCGGTAATGTCGCAATACTCCTAGCATTTCAGGGAAAGGACCGCCTTGACCTCGCTGGGGCGATCCAGGCGTTGGTCGATTTGCGATGGGGCGCGCTTGTTGTCCTGCTTTTCGCTCTAATCATCGTTGCCATTGTGATCCAGGCTTTCGAGTTTGAGAACCTCCGTTTCTGGGAGGGGTACTGGCGCTCCCGTCCATTTCGGGCCTGGGGACAACGACGTATCCGATCGGCCGAACGGAAGCGCGCAGAGCTAGCGAGGCGTCACCAGGAGTTGGAGCGGGCGGCTTTCGACGGTGCGCGCCGGAACGCCCTGGACCAGTCGGCAACGAATCAGGAACAGATGGCCATGTGGAATGCCTTTGAAAAGGTTATTCACGGTAGACCGCTTTTCGATGAAGAAGTGTCGGTCGCAGACGAAGCTGCCGTCAAACTGGAGTGGCCATTGAGCGCGGACCCTGTTCTGCTTCACGAATTAGATATAGTGAGATTGAAGTTGGAGGAATATCCGGAAGCCCATCGCCTCCTGCCAACTCGCCTGGGAAACGTGATGAGGGCAGCGGAGGACTGCGTGGAACTTGGGCCGGAGGAAGACCTGGAAGGATTCATGATTCGACACATGGACACCCTGCCCAGGACTGTGGTGGCCGAGCATGGCGCCTATCGACGTCGGCTTGAGATGTACTGCAGCCTAATGTTTGCCCTTGTGGCACTTTCTGCTATTAGCGTCTTTTGTCTATGGGGTCATTCGCAAGATCTTGCATGGCGTGTTGCCTTACCGACTGCGTACCTCCTGGCCGTCCCGGTCAGTTATCGCGCAGCAAAGGCAAGCGCACTGGGATTCGGTCAAGCATTGAGAGAGGCCAGCCGACGGGTCGCTCTGATTCAGTCTGGGAGCTAGGCGTCGGCTTAGGGCTTGGTCACCGGCGCCATGGAGTCGCCGTGCTTTGGGCACCTTGGCCGCCGGCCCGGGCGCATCGGCACTCGCGTGTTGCATGCTGGTTCTGTGCACCCATACGACCCCCCAGTCGGTTGTGCCGTCCCGCCGATTCGGTTGGGTGTCATAGCAACAAAGTGTGACACTCGGGACTCGTCTCCGCTAGGGCTGGATCGAGCGGCTGACTCGCGATCGGGGCGCGCCACATAGAGTGGCCGGGACGAATGCTCGCATGGGCCAGGGCTGGCCGACGAGGGTCTGCAAGTGAACGCTTGTAAAGGGGTCAAACTGCATGATTCTGGAAGGCAACCCGTGAGTGACATGCTGGGCTCGCAATCTGACGGTGACGCAACCGAAGTCGATGAGTCACTCTCCGCGGCGGGGGCGTCACCGCAGGGTCGCACTCAGTTGGGCGCCTCGCCCCAGTCTGAGGCAGTCTCAACGGTGCTCGCAGAAGTCCTCCCAGGTATCGCTGTCGTCTTCGGCGACGTTCCGCCGGAACTAGCGATCGAACTCATCGATCTTGGCCTTGTGTCGGCCACTGACCGAACCCAACTGACGACCATCCTCGTCGGTTTGGGCAGCACCGTGACGCTGGCCGGAAACCTTGGCGATGCCTTCGCAGGCGCGAAAGGCCTATACCGGCTCAGCACGAGAACGCAGGCGTTGATCGATAGTGGTGCGAAGCTTGCCAGCAAGGATGGTGCGTACCTGGGAGCTATGACCACCCCGTCAGGCGGCTTGACTCAGGCGCGATTCATCCCCGTGACGGGGCTCAGTGCAATGCAGACCGCGGCGGCGATCGGTCCAGCCGTCGCGACGATCGCCCTTCAGGTGCAACTCGCCGAGATCACGTCCCTGGTCAAGAAGAACTACGCGCTCACCGGGCAAGTCCTCGCCACCCTCCACCGGGGCCAGCGAGCCGAGCTGGCAGGCCTTGTCGAAGCCATCGACTTGGCGGTGGAGCGGGCGCGAGAGCTCCAATCGGTTCCGGCCTCCCTCTGGGATGACGTAGCGGGGAAGGGCGCGGACCTGAGAGCAGTCCGCAACCTCTACCGAGACAATATCCGGGGGCACATCGCGCAGTTGGGTGCAAAGGGCAGCCAGGCAAAGGGCGAGTACCTCCACCAGAACGCCGAAGAGATCGTCCTCGATTCGACTGCGCTTCTCTCCTCGCTAAAGGCGTGGACCGGCTACCAGGCACTCCATGCAGGTAAGGCGAGAACCGCTGGACGTGAGGACCCTGATGAGGTGCGCCTTGTGGACATCATCGCGAGGGACACCCGCAGGGAACTCTCCGCTTCCCTCGACGAAGTTCGGGAACTGGTGGATGCGCTCACGCGGGAGCTCAAAATCGTAGCCGAGCTTCCTGGGCGTCGCTCCGTGACACAGACTTTGTCTTTGTCGCGTGGGCGCGGCGAGTTGAAGGCATCTCGAAGCACCTCCGCCCTGCTACTTGAGAGGATTGCCCCTCTGGCCGACGCGCTCCACCCACCGCCAGCCCCGTTGGATCCGCCGGCAATCGTGTGCGCGGATGCTGGAGTGGACCTCGACCCATTCCTTCGGATACTTCGTTGGTTCCTTGACGACAACGAGCGGATAAGGGTCCTTGGCCTGCCAGATAGGCCCGGATCTCCGAACGCTATCTCTGCCGCGGTCGATGGCGCCAGGGATAAACTCGCCACTGTGAGGGACAAGCCGGTGTCACGGAGCCTTATTGTGGTGACAGACCGGCGTGTGTTGACCGCTGATTCTCTCAGATTCTTGGAACTGGGGGAAGTGGCCACCGATCTTCCGCTGACCCAGATTCGGTATATACGGGCAACGCGTCCCGCCCGTTCGGAAGATCCTTCGGTGGTGGACGTCATCACCCGCGACGAGAACCTCAAATGGGAGTTTCCGTCTGCTATCGCCGGCCCAAGTGTGGAAAAGCTCGCCGCGGTGCTCTCCGAGTCGATGAATCTTCCCGAGAAGGAACGATTTGAACTTCAGCGCTCGATTGGTTTAGGAGTCGACGAGGCCTAGGCGTGATGAACGCATAGGCTGGGGCCAGTGGCTACCGACAACGACCCGAAGCTGGCGGCGGAGCAGCG
>DMNR01000119.1:0-1421 GCA_003452655.1 Actinomycetota bacterium
CCGTGGACACCCATTCGGCGATCAACTTCAATCGGTATGCTTACGCCAACAACTCGCCGTACAGGTTTGTGGATCCGGATGGGAGGACTCCTTGGAACAGCAGTCAGTACCATGAGCCGGACACATATGTGCGCCAATCCACGAGCAGCGAATCATCGGGATCCGCACTTGTTGAGCGACGCAGCGAGAAGCTTGTTGGTGCAGGTTCCATTGAGGTTCGGAACTCTGGCTCAGTGAGGTTGTTACCTCAGGCCTCGGCCAACGGAGAGCCCGCCAAGGTTGGGGATGCTGTGATGTCGAAACTGTTGAATTTCAGCGACAAAGAGAAGAAGACCGTCGAAGTGACGAGCGGCGAGAGAACACCGGAGCAGAATCGTGCTGTTGGCGGTGCTGCTCGAAGCCAGCACCTACAAAACAATGCTGCTGACATCCGAATCGGTGGTTACAGCAAGACTACGACGGCAGATGCTGCGCATGCTTCCGGTGAATTCAACCGAGTAAATGAGTACCCAGATGGCAGGGGTGTTCACGTTGATCTCAAGGATGATGGTACGCAGGGTCGATTTGATAATTGGCAGAGGAGAGATGAGGAGTGACTAAGCTAGCAACCATACTGCTCGTTTGCGTCTGCGCGAGCGCTTGCCGGAACATATCGGCTGACGAAGTTGCGGATGAATTAGGATCAGAAGTCTACGCTGTCGACTCGAACGCGGGTTGCATCGCGAAAATTTGTACCGGCATGTCGGAGGCGCAATTTTTGGCGCTTCAATACCCGTCGTCGAAAAGAATGGTATTTCTCGAAGGAGACGAATACTTGGTCATGAATACCCTGATCGAGGACGCCGTTTCTGTAGAAGTTCTGTTCGATTCCGGCAAAGTCGAGAGGCTGTCAACGCGTTCAAACAGAGCTCGAGATGAGCATGGGAATGGCGTTGGATCGACCTTGTCGGACTTGAAGCGTACGTACACATTAGAGGCGCTGCTTCTGGATCAAGGCGGAGAACTTGTCAACTTTGCGAGTGGGACCACGGTCGTGTATCAGTTCAATTCGGGCGATTTTCCTTCCGAGTGCATTGACGTGTACAAGCCCGATTGTCAGCTGAATGAACAGGCTGAGGTTGTCCGAATCGTCGTTCATTCTGGACCGACCCGAGGTTGATCCTGAAGTTGAACAGGGTCAGCGACCATTCCGTGACCTCTGAGTCTTCCGACAGCAAACCCCCACGGCCAGCCCTCACGCTGGCGGTTGGGCGGTCGCGAAGTGCAGCGCGCCGATTGCGCGATGAGCGATTCGATGACCTGCATGACCAACTTCTGTCGGGCGCGCCGCTGTCCCGCAACGCGCAGGGCGATCCGGTGGTCACCTATCAACTGCGCTACATCCACACCGACGCACTCGGCAGTCCGGTGCTGGAAACGAA
>DMNR01000119.1:1463-2689 GCA_003452655.1 Actinomycetota bacterium
GCTGACGACGCCACGCGAAGGCGCGCCGAGCTACACCGGGCACCAGTACGGCAGCAGCACCGGCCTCAGCTACGCCCAGCAGCGCTACTACGACCCGCAACTCGGCGTCTTCTACAGCCCCGACCCGATGGCCGTCGACACCCGTTCGGCGATCAACTTCAATCGCTATGCTTACGCCAACAACTCGCCGTACGCATTTACTGATCCGGATGGGCGTGCTGCATCCGCTTTCGTTGGGCTCGAAATCGTCTTGGCGACTGCAGGTGCCGATATCGCCGTACCTGATCCAAGCGATGTCGCCGCTCCAGTTAAAGGGGTCAGCTACTCCGCAGCGATCGTTGGCACGGCGATTGGTGGTTCGCTCGTTTGGGCATACAACAAAGCCATGAACGAGTCGACAACGCCAGAGGGGCAAACAGGGGAATCGGAATCGGAGAAACAGTCTGGTGGATCGTCGGGCAACACGAATCCCTATGATGGCCCGGTCGACGAACCCGTTATCGCGGTTGATGGCAAAGGGAACGGGATTCCCGTGAAAGCAGGAGAACAAATCGCCGCTTCACCAAACGGAAAGTTTCAACAGGTGCTTGGCGCGGATGGACAGCCCACTGGTACACGGCTTGACGCAGGCGGTCATCCGAACCAAAAGGATCCAAAGGCGCAGGTTCCACACGCGCATGTTCCTGGTGTTGTGGATGACGCTGGCAATCTTCATCTACCGGTGAACTACTGATGGCCAAGTACAACTACAACGACACCGTGTACGTGCGTGACGATTCTGGCAATGTCGATGATCGAGGCCGAAAGGCTTGGATAGTTGGCATCTTCGAGAGTCGTCCGGGCCCGTATTTCGACAAGTTTGCCGAAGGCGTCGTCTATTCAGTCGAGTTTGAGGATGGCTCGTCCAACGAGATTCATGAATCCGATCTCGATCTAGTCGAAAAAGCCTCTCCAGCAACGTCGGATCCCGGCTTGTGAAAGAGCAAACCGCCAGCCGTCACGCTGGCGGTTGGGCGGTCGCGAAGTTCAGCGCGCCGGCTCGGAGAGAGTGCCGAAGCTGCCAAACGTGTTCCAACGTCTATGCGGACGCCGGAGCGGCGGCAGTCCGGTGCTGGAAACGAACACGGCCGGCGAGGAGATTGCCGGCACGCGCACGCTGTACGAACCGTTCGGCGCACCGCTGACGACGCCACGCGAAGGCGCACCGAGCTACACCGGGCACCAGT
>DMNR01000053.1:0-2832 GCA_003452655.1 Actinomycetota bacterium
TTTTTCGTCCACTTAGTCGGAGATCTTTGCCAGGTCGAAGGGTGCGGGGAGTAGGAGCTATCAGTTGCGGTCAACCTTGGAACCCGGAGTGCGCCACAGAGTCGTCGCCGAGGAAGGCGACGGAGTGGACTTCGGTTAGAAGTCTTGCGGGTTAAGTGCGCCTGTCTTTACGTCGTAAATCGCTCCGCCGACGATGAGGTCTTCGGGCAGGAACGGGTAAGAGCGGACTCGGATCACATCGCGCTCAAGAGCATCGCGTTGATCGGGCACTACACGAACTTCGATGCTGCGAATGTCTACACCGAAATCGTTGGCGATGGTTTCGTGAATCTGATCTTCGGTAGCACTGGCCATCTTGCAGTCTGTGTGCGGCATGATCAGCACTCGCTTGACGTTCAATAGATAGCTTGCGAGGACCAGCGTACGAAGTACGTCGTCTGTGACCCGAGCTCCGGCGTTACGAAGAATCTTGACATCGCCTTCCTCCATTCCGAGGACGGCGAGCGGGTTGATTCGTGAGTCCATGCAAGTGACCACGGCGAGTTCTTTCGCTGCACGTCCCGTCAGATGACTGTCTTGGAAGTCCTTGACGTAGTCGTGATTTGAGGTGATGACGTCGGCGAATGCGGCGTCGGGGAAGTGCGGATCAACTTGGCGGAAGTGGGCGCGTTGTTCGGTCACAGTGCAACTCTAAGACATGGTGACTGACCGCTGAGGTACCACGGAGATGATGATGCGCAGATCATCCGGCCGATTCCCCGGAAGAGTGCCCAGGGAAGACGCCGTGGCTTGGGTCAACGAGGGGAGCGGCGTTGTTGACCGCTGTGGCGGCTTCGCCAAAGCCAACCGAGATCAGTGGAACCTTGCCTGGGTAAGTCGTAATATCACCGGCCGCGTAAACCCGCTCGTGGTTGGTACGCATGGTGGTGTCAACGAGTAGGCGACGCTTCTCAAGTTGCAGGCCCCAATCAGCAAGGGGACCGATATTTGCGATAAAACCGAGTGCCGCGACGACAGTGTTGGCGGGAAGCGATTCAACGGATCCGTCTGCTTTGTACGTGACGTCGATTTCGGTGATTCCGTCGGCGCCGCGTGCATCGCTGATCTCAGCCGAGGTGATGAGCCGGACACCGGCGTCGCGGACCTTGTCGACCATCGAGGCGTGCGCCCGAAATTGATCTCGGCGGTGCACAAGGGTTACGGATCTGGCGATTGGCTGCAGCGCCCATGCCCAGTCGAAGGCGGAGTCACCACCACCGATGATCACTACGTCCTTGTCGGTGTGTTCGGCAAGTTGTGGAACGAAGTACACGACCCCGCGTCCGACCCATTCCTCACCAATCGGGATGGGTCGGGGCTTGAATGAACCAATACCTGACGTGATGACGATTGCCTTGGCGCGGATCGTCGTTCCGGCATCAGTAGTGACCGTCACGCCCGAGGCGTCGTCAGACAAGGCCACAGCTTGTTCACCAAGGAAGTAGGCAGGCTTGAATTGATTCGCCTGCTCTAGCAGGCCGTCGACGAGGGCGCGGCCCTTAACGGTGGGGAAGCCAGCCACATCGAAGATGTCCTTCTCCGGATACATGGCGGTGATTTGGCCACCCGGCTCCGGCAGAGCGTCCACGACCGCGACGGAGAAGCCCCGAAATCCGGCGTAGTAGGCGGCGTAGAGCCCAGAGGGTCCGGCGCCAATGATCAGCATGTCGCACTCGTGAGAAGACACGTCCGACACGTTATCCCGAACTATGGCTTGGTCAGCGCAGCTTCCACGGGGAGTCGCCCCATCGGGTTGCCCGACGCTGTGAAAATTCTGACCGTAATCACGAAGGGATCGTGTCCGGTTCGTTGCCAGGTTTCCACTTGATCCCACAGCCCATCGCAGGTTTGTGAGGCTCCGGAACAGTCTCGCCCTTGACGACCGCCCTGACCGCGTCGCGCAGCAGTTTGCCCGTTACCGGCTCGCTGTTCTTCGGCGTCGAGTAGTCGAATGCACCGCGGTACTGAAGTGACCCGGCCGCGTCGTACAGAAAGAAGTCGGGTGTGCATGCAGCGTTGAAATTCTTCGCCACAGATTGATCGGAATCGACAAGGTAGGGGAAGTCCCAGCCGGCTCGGTCCCGCTGAGCCCGCAGACCGGCAACATCATCATCTGGATACTGGCCCACGTCATTGGAGCTGATCGCGATGACGGCCAGAGTGGAGGGTGCGAATTCCGCGACTAGTTCGCCGAGTGCGTGCTCTATGTGGCGGACATACGGGCAGTGGTTGCAGCCGAATACGACCAGCAGCGCCCCGCCATTCGCGTGGTCACGGAGGTTGGTGATGTCCCCGGCAAGGTCAGGAAGAGCCACATCGGGAAGCTGAGTGCCAAGTGGAACGGAGAACACATTCGAAAGAACAGCCATTTCCAAAGGTTACGCGAGATCATGCGATCGAGTCTGCACCTGCTGACCACGCGCCGCTGCGATGGTGACCCGCAACGCCAGATCCACGTCTGTGAATGGACAACAAGTCCATCAATTCCGATAGGTTGCCGCGTGTGAAGAAGGTGATCTTGAGGCTGCCGGGCGTGATTGGGATTGCGGTCGGTGGTTTGGCCTTGACCGCTGTCTGCACGAGTTGTTCATCTTCGGAGAGCAACAGTTCTTCGCTCAACGCCACGTGGGTGCAGTCGATAGGTGCTTATGGGGTCGGGCCCGGTCAATTCGCCAGTCCGCTCTCCGTGGCGGCAAATTCGAAGACAGTAGTGATCACCGATGAGCCCACGAGCCGGGTCCAGACGTTTTCTCCCACCGGTACTTTTGCCAGGAGTTGGGGCGATTTCGGAAT
>DMNR01000053.1:2880-10673 GCA_003452655.1 Actinomycetota bacterium
TTTTATTTTTTTTTTTTTAATGATACGGCCCGGTACTTTTGCCAAGAGTTGGGGCGATTTCGGAACCGGGCCGGGGCAAATGTGGGTGCCACAAGGGGTTGCAGTCTCGGAGGTGGGCGACTTCTACGTCGCGGACGTCTACAACAGCCGAATTCAGATCTTCGATCCAAGTGGCAAGCTGAAAAAGATGATCGGCACGAAGGGTTCGGGCCCTGACAATTTGCTCTACCCGACCGGGGTGGCCGTCACGGGTGAGGGCGTCATGTACGTAACTGACAGCGGAAATCATCGTGTTCAGAAGATCTCGGCGAATGGACAAATCGATTCTAGTTTTGCGGCCGCACAGGCGTCGGCGGGATTCGACTTTCCGCACGGAATCGCACTGGGGTCTGGCGGCGACATTTGGGTGACTGATTCAGTCAAGCCCAGGGTCTACCAGCTCTCATCAACCGGTGAGGTCAAAAGCCAGTTCGGAGAACGCGGCGAGGGCCCGGGTCAGATCAGGTCGCCGCAAGGAATTGCAGTTGACTCCGGGGGACACGTGTATGTCTCAGATACAGCCAACGAATGCATGAGTGTTTTCGACTCGCAAGGCTCGCTGCTTGGCGCTTGGAATGGACAAGGTGCCCAGGCGCAGCACGCGTTCAAGGCACCGTCTGGATTGTCTCTCGTTCAAAGCGGATCTGACGTCCGCCTGTACGTCGCTGACACAGGAAATTCCGCAATTGACGTTTTGGAGGTGAAGTGGTGACTCGGCTTCGATACGTCGTGTTGGTAACCGCGATTGCCATTCTTCTCGCGGGCGTGGGTCTGGTTTCACCACTACGCGCATCCACGCCCGCAGTGCTGCCGACCGCAGCGAACTTGCCGGGCATCGGGCATGTCTTCATCATCATGCTCGAGAACAAGTCGTACACCGAAGTTTTTGGATCGCAGGCGTCCGCCGACTCGGCTGACAGCTACTTGCAGAAGGCGTTGCCTGCGGAGGGTGCACTCCTGCAGAACTATTACGGCACCAGCCACTACAGCCATAGCAACTACGTGACTCTGGTGAGTGGTCAGCCACCGAACGCGTACAACCAGACGGACTGCCCGTATTTCCGCGATTTCAATCCCACCCAGATCGATTCCGAAGGAATCGCGCACGGCATTGGCTGTGTGTTCCCCAAGACGGTGAAGACGGTCGGCGACCAGTTGAGCGCGTCTGGTAAGTCGTGGAAGGCATATGCCGAAAGCATGGACAGCTACAACGGGCCGGGCCTGACTCCCGGTCCGGGCTGTCGGCATCCTGCCACGAATGGCTACGACCCCTCCTACTCCGACGATTGGAACTTCGTCACTCGCCACGTCCCCTTCCTCTACTTCAAGGCGATTACTGACTCCGCCAAGTGCAAGTCGTTGATAGTTGATGACTCAAAGCTCAAGGGCGATCTCGCTAACGAGAAAACGACGCCGAACCTTTCGTTCATTGTTCCCAACACGTGTAGTGACGGTCACGACGCGACGTGCGTCGATGGGTCAACTGGTGGGTTGCCCGCGATCAATAAGTACCTGCAGACGGCGGTGCCGCAGATCACGCAGTCGCCGGCGTTCAAGAAGGACGGACTCCTGCTGATCTTGTTCGACGAGGCCGAGTTTGATGGTCCTGATGAATCTGCTTCGGCCTGCTGCAACACGCCACTGGGCCCCAACTCGGTGTCGCTTGGTGGGCCTGTGCCGGGCCCAGGCGGTGGTAGGACGGGTGCGGTCGCCATCTCGCCCTTCATCAAGCCGGGAACAATCAGCACCAGCGACTACAACCACTACAGCTCACTGAGAACCATCGAAGATGTATTCAGCCTCGCGCATCTTGGTTACGCGGCTCGTAGCGAGGTCAGCTCGTTCGGAGAAGACGTCTTCACGCAGCCCAGGCCGTAGCACGAACGCGCCGCCAGGTTGTTGTCGCTGCTCCAGGCGGACTCGGCCATGTGATCAACGCCTACTCACAGATCAATCTGGGTTCCAATGGTCACAACGCGTTTAGGGGCAGATCGAAGAAGCTGGTGGCGAGGATTCCGCCCTCTCCCTCGTTGCTGGCCTTCATGACGAACATGAGGTATTTGACGGAAACGACGAGTGTGACGGCCCAGATTGCGAGGGAAGCGGTGCCGAGGGCTGCCTCATCGATCCCAGTAGTTGTCTCCGCGATTGATTCACGGAACGCATAGATTGGTGAGGTACCGATGTCTCCAAAAACGACACCGGCGGCTCCGAGCGCAAGCGAGCCGGTAGCGGCTGCGTGCGCCTTCCCAGGCACGGTGTCTTGAGGCACACGCGAACCTTCCGCTGGGCTTGGCGAAGCCGATAGCTGTTCGTGAGACCTTTGCATGCGCGTCCGCATCAAAGCCCTCGAGATTTCGATGTCCACGCTGGGCATTGCGCCGTTCGGACCAGTGACTGCTAGTTGGCCTTGTCGCCGAAGGTGGTCACACCCAACAATCAACCCATGGGCTTCTTTCAGAAACTGACGGGTGGGACTGATGCCAACCTGTTGCAGACCGGCATCCCTGGTCGTGGCGTCATTCTTGCGGTACAGCCGGGCGGAACGACCCTGCAGATTGCCAACGGACTAACCGAACGTGCCTGCACGTTCACGGTCGAGGTGACGCTGGACAACACTCCGGCGTACCAAGCGAGCTGCAAGCAACGCGTTCAAGAGGTGTACATCCCACAGTTCGTCCCGGGAGCCACAGTGGTTGCCGTTCGGGCAGATCCGCAAGATTTGTCGCGGATCGCACTGGACTTCAACAACCCGCCGCCGACAGTCACTGTTGCGAGTCAGCCGGGCCAAGAATCGGCCGCAGACATCCTCGCCACCGGCATCCCAGCGCGCGCGGTCATCGTGCAAACGCAGCCGTTGGGGATGCAAAACGCAGCTGGTGTCGACATGCATGCGTTCGTGTTGACCGTGATTCCCACCGGTTCGCAGCCTTATCAGATTCAAGTGGGCAACCCGACGCCCCCAGAGGCGTTGCCATTTCTATTCCCAGGATCGAACGTACCCGTCAAGGTGAGCGCGCAGAATGCTCAATCGGTGGTCGTTGACTGGCAAGCGGCGTTGAACCCGCCATCGCCCTGAATTGCGCGGGATCTGCGAAGGTGCCTCGGTCGAGTTATGTCTGCCTCAATTGTTCTTAAAGTCCCGCGATTCCGCGTAGCCTGAATCCAAACGGTGGTGCGTGTGATTCGGGAACTGGGGTGACGGTAGCGGGATGGGTAAGCGATTCGGGCTCGTTGCTGCCGGGGGAGCAGCCGTGCTGGCGGTGGCTGCTGGCGCGGCACTCTACGTCGGTTCGCTGAGTCAATCCGTCGCCGGAACGACACCTGAACCGCTCGTTGCCCGGTCGGCGGCCCCCCTGGACGCCTCACCGCAAGTGCGCGGCCGCCCGGGCGTGGCAGAGCCGACGTTGCCCGGGCCCGCTGCTACGTCGGCGCAGCCCAAGCCGACCGTGGCCGCCCCCGTTACCCAACCGCGCAAAGAAGCTGCGTACCTCACGGTGCCTGCGGCGGGGATTTCGCACCTGAAGATCGTCACGTACAGCGGGGACCCAGACAATGCTCGCGGGACCCAGATCAACGATGACGGCCAAGTTGGGGCACCTCGCGGGAGCTGGGGCGGTGTTGCGCCTGGCGAGGTGGGCAATCTCCTCTTGACTGCCCATCGCACCAGTGCAGGTGCTCCGATGGCTCAAGTTCCAGAATTGAGGCCCGGTGCGAAGATCTACGTTGACCAAGGGGCCACTCGCTTTGTCTACACGGTCAGCTCGAAGAGAATGATTAACTTCCGAGATGCGTCTTCCAGGGCGTTGCAAACCGCCGCCGTTCCTGGATCGCCGGGCAAGAAGGCGACGCGACCCGCGATCGTCTTATCGACGTGTGCAACACCTGAGGACAACGCGGCCGGGGACTTCTGGCGCGACGTGCATGGAAATCCGACGCACCGGATCGCAGTCTTCGGCTACCTGCAGTCCGTGGCGTCGCGCAGTTAGGACGTTGTGACAGTGGTGTCTGTGGGTGACGGTGTGCGGTCATCTGGCACGCTGTTCCGGTGCAGATTCAAAGTGCCCGACGCCTGACCTCCTGTGACCTGCCCCACAGCCACGGCATCCCACAAGGCGGCGCGCTGTGAAGCTTGCGCAAGCTGGATTGCTTGCCCTAGCGGTCGGCCTGGTCCTTGGGCTGATCGGTCGTCAGTTGCTGCGTTCGCGCGTTCGTCTGAGCGTTGCCGAAGCGACCCTCTGTGGAATTGTGGGCGCGATCATCGGTGGTGGGGTCGCTGGGTTGATCATGGGGCGACCCGACGATCCATACCCACTAGCAACCGCTGTCGGGGCTGTCGTCGGAACCGTAATCGTTCTCCTGATCGTTGATCGTTACGCGTGGTTTCGTCGCCGACCGACACAAGGCGTTGGCGAACTGATCGCGGCCGGGGAATCCGCACGTGTCGAATTCAAGTCCTCTGCTCGCTACAACCTGCACTCAAAGCAGCGCGACGAGAAGATTGAGTTGGTTATCTCCAAGACGGTCGCAGCGTTCGCGAACTCCGATGGCGGGGTCTTGTTGATCGGGGTGGATGACCAAGGTGAGCCCGTTGGATTGGCCAACGATCTACAGTTCATGAAGCAGCCGGACCTGGACCGTTACGAACTCTGGCTGCGCGACTGGCTCGGGGCTACGATCGGTGTGGTGGCGACAACCGATGTAGAGATCGGCTTCGAGCAAGTGGCCGGACAGGATGTCTGCGTCGTTCGAGTTCCGCGGGCTACCCGACCTGTCGTGGTCACGTCTGGGAAGGACAAGCGGCGCGCACTATTTGTGCGGGCCGGAAACTCGACGAGAGAGCTTCAGATTGACGAAGCGCTCGCCTACGCGTCAAGTCGTTGGCGCAGTCGTTCCTTGCGGCGAGTGTTGCGATGAGTGATCACGCGTTACTGATAGCTGATTGAGGAACTGTCGCCGTGAATTCGACGGATACTTCGTCGCTGACACGCAGTGCACCCACCATGAGCGAGTAGGGCTTGATCCCAAAACTGGACTGAACAACTGGAGTCTGGGCCGTCAACGTCCATCCCTGATCGGTTTCGGTGACCACGAGGTGTGTGGCTTTGGGCGCAGCCTGGCCGTTGATCGTCAGGACGCCGTGAAGATCGAACCCGTCCTCGGTGGACTCGCAAGTGTCTACTTCGTAGCGAACGCGGGGATGTGCGTCGGCGTGCATGCTCTTGAGTGCGTTTCGCTTGATCGCTGCCTTATCGACAGGTGTCACAGGAGTGACCCCGCCATCGCCGGACAGCACCTGCAGCGAAGGCAGGACCGCCGTGAGTTCCAACGACAATGGGCGAACGCCGTCAAGCTCGATAGTTGCCTCCCACTGGCCGACCGCGAGGGTCAGCCGGTGGCCCATGCGAGAGGCACGTCCTTCAACTCCAGTACGGATCGAGAGCGAACCGGCAGTCTGATCGAGGTGCAAGGTGGCCATGCTCTAACGCTACTCGCGTTGAGTGCGCAGACAACGATTCGGTGGGAATTGACGCTGTCTGCGCCCTTCCCACCGAATCGCTGAATCTGTCTGAATCAGTTATGGCTTACTGGCAGGTCCACGGACTCCAGCCACGTGCCTTGTAGGTCTTGTACATGATCAAGTCCTGCGCCCAGGCCGGTGCTTTGTTGGCGGTACGGCCGTACTTGCCGCCGCCATTGCTCAACCACGTGCCGCGATCGAACTGGTAGGCCCCGTAGTAGCCGCTGCTATCGATTGACTTGTAGTTGCCGCCGCTCTCGCACTTGCGGATGCGCTTGGCCTTGGTGGTGCTTGCGAGCTTGCGTGCCTTGACGAGGTCGCGCAGCGTCTTCTTGCTGAGGTTGTACTTTGCGATGTTCCGCTCCGAGATAGGTAGCGGGTGAACTCCGTACTTCTTGATCGTTTCTGCTCGGATCTGTGCGGCTGTAAGCGGCACCGCGGACGGAGCTGCCTGCGAACCGGCAGCTGGGGTCGATTCGTTTCCTGCTGCCGAGGCGCTCTCGCTGAGTGCGGTTGCGCCGACTGCGACGGCCCCGGTGAAGCAGAGGGCAGTTGCGCCCATGGCAATACGACGTGAGTTGGTACGAATCACAGTGATCCTGGTGGTTCCATGACAGCGCACAGCACCGCGAGGATGGCGTACTGCTGTCGATGAGCGTGTGGGGGTCGTTGCGTCGGCGGGTTCTGGTCACCCGTGCCGCGCTCGCCACGACCGACTCGAGACCACTGCCGGGCGGCTAACGCTTGCCACCTGGCGGTCCCGCATCCATTTCGGATGCCTGGGAGCCGGTTTTCCCACCAGGCCTGGGGAAAGTTGGCCACGGTAGGTCCGCACGCACTTGGTGCTCACTGGTTTGTGAGCACGAAGCTATTTCGCGTTGTCATCGACCGTAGGTGGCTGTGATTCAAGGCATTTGCGGGTGGGGTCAATTTCGTGGCATTGCTCACAAGATGGTCGTTTTGAAGACACGCCCGATTGTGGGTTGCCGACCGCATGACTCGAGCCGTGACGTTGCAAGATCAACTGAGGCAACCGAAACCACCGCCGCCACGGTGTTTTCGACGCAGACATCCCAGGTGTCGCCGTCGCGATGACTCACGTCCGTGGCATCGATCCCTGAAATGTTCATGGCTGACCTAACTGCGAGGTCGGCTGCTTGAGCAGCAGCAGGAAAGGCGCTGCGCCCTCGGGCCATTCCGAGCGGGACTTCCGGACATGGACGCAGCGCCGCATCGAGCACCGCAGTGGCACTGTCAACGTCGAGTCGGCCGTGGACCCAACCATGTGGAAGCTGTACTGCAGTCGGTGCGAACCGGTGTCCGCCGAGGTGGGATGTCTCCCAAACCAAACCTCGGTAACGCGTGTCCGCTGCCAGAGCGCTGGCGAGTGGTCGCCCCTTGAGCGCGCAGCACACGTCTCGCTTCGAATGTGAACACACAAGAAGAACGGGGTTGTCATGGGCGGTCGCGCCCGGTAGGGCATTGGCGAGATCTCCTGCGCGAAATGCGTCGAGATCAAGATCCAGCAACTTAGTTGGGTCCTGGAATTCGGTGCTCACGAGCCCAACGTTCCCGGGTTTGCTTGAGGCGAGGTAGACCCGGCGCGAAGGCGTTGTTCCGTGGCGGTCAGCGTGGCGACCCACTGGTCGAATCAATGCTGGGCGAATTCCGGAGCCGTCAAGAAGCGCGAGCAGCCTACCGGCAAGTTCGCGGGGGAAATGGCTCTGTGTGAGCGCATCGCGTCCGAACGGACCGTGTTGCTCGATTGCGAGCCAGCCAACTGCTTCCGGCGCGGTGCCGGCAAGTGGTTCCCCTGCGTTCACCGCGGATGCCGAGCACAGCAACGACTCGGCCCCGGACACTAGTGCGAGCCGCCGATCGCGGCGATAGTCGTTTTGATCTTGTCGCCAGCGCCATCGCGGGCTTTAAGTTCGGTGGGGACAGCGATCGGTCTTCCGGCGGCCGTCTCGGCACGCACGGGCGCTTTTCCGGCCCACGCGAGGAGGAGTGCGTCTTCGCCCTTGGTCAGGCGATGACAACGCACGCCACCGGTTCCGCGGCCCTTGGCAGGAAACTCCGCGAAGTCCGAAGTCTTTATGGTGGATGCACCCACACCCGCAAGTTGACCCAGCGACCCGGCGACTGTCGCGACGACGTTCGTCAGGCCGGGCTGCACCGCGGTGAAGGCGATGACTTGCGCGCTGGAGGAGAGGCGGATGCCGGCCATGCCACC
>DMNR01000053.1:10860-12189 GCA_003452655.1 Actinomycetota bacterium
TGCGGCGACAACCCGATCGCCCGCCTTCAGGCTAATGACGTCCCAAATGTCCTTGCCGACTGGGACGTCGTTGCTCAGTCGCTTGACGACACCCTGCGCTGTTCCGATCGCCGTCACAGCTTGCACCGCAGCGACCTGATCGGTTGCGGGTTCTTCGGGCTCCGCAGGCGTAGCCGATGCCGACACCGGCATTACTCCAACTGGTTTCTCTCCTCGGTCGAGCGAGCAGTACTCGCTCACGGGCGCTCCGGCCACTGAATGTCCGCTGGACGTCATGGGCAGCTCGAGAACATCAACTCGATGTGCCCGGCCCGCCGAGGTAATCACCGCGATGGTGCCGCGTGTGGTTGTCTCCACCGATCCTGCGATCGCGGTGGAGCCGGTTTCGGTCTCCGTGTCTGGCAGGGTTTGTGCATCGTCGGTGCGGGCCAGCAGTCCTTGCGCGGTGAGTATGACTCGACACGGCCGGTCGGGAACTTCCAACGAGTCGGGGACCGTGACCGTGACCTCGCCATCGATGAGCACGGTCCGACGCGGAGTGGCGTGTGCTGCTGCTGCGGCATCGAGTTCAGTGATGACGAGCTTCTGCAGCACCTTCGGGTTCTCAAGGATTTCGGTCAACTCAGCGATCGTGCGGTCGAGCGAGTCCTTCTCGCTTTCCAACTCGAGTAGCGAATATTTCGTGAGCCGACGAAGCGGCATATCGAGGATGTGCGTCGCCTGCAGCTCGGAGAGGTCGAATACCTCCATTAGCCGCTGCTTGGCAATCACGGCGTCGTCGCTGGAGCGGATCACTGCAACAACCTCATCAATGTTCAACGTCGCGACGAGTAGACCTTCGACAAGGTGCAGGCGATCGAGCGCCTTCTTGCGCCGGAATGTCGATCTGCGCGTGATGACATCGACGCGGTGGTCGAGGAAGACGCGGAGCATGTCGATCAGACCGAGTGTCTTGGGTTGGCCGTTCACCAGAGCGACGTTGTTGATGTTGAACGATTCCTCGAGGGGAGTGAGCCGGAAGAGTTTGTCCCGGACCGCTTCTGGGGAGAAGCCGTTCTTGACCTCGATCACTAGGTGCAGGCCGTGTTCGCCGTCGGTCAAGTCGGTGAGGTCCCTGATGCCGTCGAGCTTCTTTGAGACAACGAGGTCCTTGATCTTCTCGATAACACGTTCGGGCCCGACTCCGTAAGGAAGTGCGGTGATCACGATTCCCTTGAGGCGAGTGGACACCTGCTCGATGCGAGTTGCCGCTCGCATCCGGAATGCACCCTTACCAGTGGCGTACGCATCTCGGATTCCGTCGAGACCGAGGATTTGGCCGCCGTTCGG
>DMNR01000053.1:12213-14227 GCA_003452655.1 Actinomycetota bacterium
GCCATGCCGACGGCAATTCCGGCTGCGCCGTTGACGAGGAGCAGTGGCACTGATGCTGGCAGCACGACCGGTTCAAGTTCGCGCCCGTCGTAGTTGGCGACGTAGTCGACGACGTCCTCATTGAGGCTGGTGGTGACCGTCTCCGCTGCCGGTGCCAGCCGACATTCCGTGTAGCGCATCGCAGCAGGGCCGTCGTCCAGCGATCCGAAGTTACCGTGTCCGTCGATTAGCGGAAGTCGCAGTGAGAAGGGCTGGGCCATGCGCACGAGGGCGTCATAGATCGCCGAGTCGCCATGGGGATGGAGGCGACCCATGACCTCACCAACGACGCGCGCGCTCTTCACATGTCCGCGATCGGGGCGCAGCCCCATCTCCGCCATTTGGTAGAGGATTCGCCGTTGTACGGGCTTAAGTCCGTCACGGGCATCCGGAAGTGCCCTGGAGTAGATGACCGAGTACGCATACTCCAGAAAGCTCCCACGCATCTCGTCGGCGACATCGATGTCGACAATGCGCTCCGGTTGGGGGGCTGCCTGTTCAGTTCTGGTACTTCGGGCCACAAGCGGTGATTCTCTATGGTGTGGGGTTCTCAGTGACTCACCGACACCGGGTTTTGGTGGCTGGCTGAACTCAATCGCTTGTATCTGGGGTCGTCAGACGGGTGACATGGTCTCCCGGAATGCGGCCGTCGAGCCGTACCGTCATAGCGGAGATCATTCTCATGGCGCGCGGAGGTCACGATGGCAAAGCGAATGATTCGACTTGTGGCAGGTATCGCCGGAACCTCGTTGGCTGCCACCGCGCTCGTCGGCGCAGTCAGCACGCCCTCGTGGGGCGCCACCGAGACGGACGAGTTTGAGTACGCGCAAACAGGTGAATTTGCCGATCCGCAGCCATTCACAGTGCCCGCTGGGATCACTGAGATTGGGATTACCGCAGTTGGAGCGGGTGCCACGGGCGTGTCCGGTGCGACTGGTGGGTCCGGCGCTGTGGTGACCTCGCGCCACGCCGTTGTGCCCGGCGAATTGCTTGAGGTCAGGGTCGGTGGCGGCGGGCGAGCACCACAGGCCGGCGGTTCGGCGACTGCAGTGCGCAGAGGTGGCACGAACTTGGTCATCGCAGGCGGCGGAGGCGCGGCGGAGTCTGACGCTCTGGGTGGATGCGGCACCGTCGGCGGCACGGGCGCCGCCGGAAGTACGGCAGCCGGTGGAAACGGCGTGAACGGGATTGTCGGCGGCTTCGGGCATCCGGGCGGGGGAGGCAACGCAGACCTCGTCACCGGGAACGGCGGGTCTGGTCACGGGCCCGGTGGCGGGGCCGGCGGAACAACGTCGTCTCCAGATGGTGCTAATGGCGTTTCCGACGCTGGCAGCGACCGCGCAGGCGGTGGCGGGTTCGGGGATGGGGGGAACGGGGGAAGCAGCAATGATGCGACGGCGTTCTCAGGAATCGGGGGTCAATCGGGCGCCTGGCATCGGCAGACTGTTGCCAACGGTGGCGGTGGCGGAGCCGGTTCTGGCGGTGGCGGTGGCGGCACGGACTCCGACGGCGGCGGTGGCGGCGGTGGCGGCTTCGGCGGTGGTGCTGGTGGCGCCCGATGTGGTGGCGCCGGTGCAGGCGGGTCCTATGCGGAGGCAGCGCCAGTCGGAGCCCTCGATCCACAATTCTCGGCCGGGCCGTTCTCTGATGGCTACCTGACGTGGGGAGAGGGCGTTGAAGGCTTGATCGCTGGTGACGGATATGTGGAGATCAGTTGGAATCCGCCGTCGCCGGTATCGTCGGATCCTCCGGCAGACACGGGATCGAGTCCGGGGCTGACGGCTCAGACCCCGACAACCGCGTGCATTGTGGCACCGGCCAAGCTGGCGAGAACTGGCAAGCGGACTGTCCTCAAGAGTCCTTGTGTGACGAACGCGGGGCAGGCCGTCACGGTTCGGGTTTCAGGCAAGAAGGGCAGCAAATCGAAGCCCCGGTACCGAGTGGTGAAAGCTACGGGGGGCGGCAAAGCGATTCG
>DMNR01000030.1:0-344 GCA_003452655.1 Actinomycetota bacterium
TCACCGTTGACGTGGAAGATCGGTGCCTGGACCATGCGTGCCACGTCCGAGGCGTAGACCGTCGACCTACTTGCATCGGGCGCGGTGGTGAACCCGACCTGATTGTTGACGATCAAGTGGATAGTTCCACCCGTGCGATATCCGCGAAGCTGAGACAGGTTCAGTGTTTCGGTGACGATTCCCTGACCGGCGAAGGCCGCATCCCCGTGCATCAACACAGGCAGGATCGGGAACTCGTAGCTGCGGTCGAGGAGGTCCTGCTTGGCGCGGGTGATGCCTTCAAGGACGGGGTTGACCGCCTCGAGGTGCGAAGGATTTGCCGCGAGATAGACCTCACACGTCTT
>DMNR01000030.1:486-1700 GCA_003452655.1 Actinomycetota bacterium
TCGTCGACCGTTCCTTCGAACTCCCGGAAGATCTGTGCGTAGGACTTGCCAGCGATGTTCGCCAATACATTGAGGCGGCCACGGTGGGGCATGCCGATGCAGACCTCGACAAGGTCGTTGTCGGCAGAGCACGTCAGGATTTCATCGAGAATGGCGATAGCGGATTCACCACCTTCAAGGCTGAATCTCTTCTGGCCGACGTACTTGGTCTGCAGGAAGTTCTCAAACGCTTCGGCGCCGTTGAGGCGACGCAGGACACCGAGCTGCTCGTCGCGACTCATCGGAGTCCAGCGGCGCTCGATATGGTCCTGCATCCATTCGCGCTCGTCGGGGTCTTGCATGTGCATGTATTCCACGCCGATCGTGCGGCAGTAGGAATCCCGTAGCACTCCAAGGATGTCGCGCAGCCGCATGAAGGGTTGGCCGCCGAACCCACCCGTTGCGAACTCACGATCAAGATCCCAGAGGGTGAGACCGTGGGAGCCGATGTCGAGGTCGGGGTGGGCACGTTGGTGGTACTCGAGTGGGTCGATGTCTGCCATCAGGTGGCCGCGCACGCGGTACGCGTGGATCAGTTGCTGCACGCGTGCGGTCTTGGATACCTGATCGTCGTGAGCATGGGCGATGTCACGCGCCCATCGAATCGGCTCATATGGAATGCGCAGCGAGCGGAAGATCTCGTCGTAGAAGTCATCCTCGCCAAGGAGTAGTTCATGGATTCGCTTGAGGAAGTCGCCGCTTTGGGCTCCTTGAATGATCCTGTGGTCATAGGTGGAGGTCAGGGTGAGGATCTTGCTGACTCCATGTTTGGCGAGAGTCTCGGCTGCCGCCCCCTGCCATTCCGCGGGGTATTCAAGTGCGCCCGCACCGACGATCGCGCCTTGCCCGGGCATAAGTCGCGGCACGCTGTGAACGGTGCCGAGCGTGCCGGGGTTGGTCAAGCTGATCGTGGTCCCGGCGAAGTCATCAACACCCAGCCGGGCCTGGCGGGCGCGGCGCACAAGGTCGTCATAGGACGTCCAGAACTTCGCAAAGTCCATTCGCTGAGCGTCTTTGATATTTGGAACAAGTAACTGACGTGTGCCGTCCGGCTTTGGTAGATCGATGGCTAGGCCGAAGTTGACCGAATCATGATGAACGACAGCGGGCTTGCCGTTGAGGTCGGCGAACGCGCAATTCATCTCCGGATGAGTCTGGAGCGCCTTCACGATTGC
>DMNR01000030.1:1781-6545 GCA_003452655.1 Actinomycetota bacterium
ATGGAAACTTCCTCGGTTTGACCTGGCTCCGGGGGAGCGACGGCGTCCTTACCTGCGGGCGGCTTCGTAGCTGTCGGCGCGGGCGACGCAGTGGTCGGGGTCTGGGGAGCAGCTGCAGATGCGGGCGGAGCCGCGGGAGCAGCTGGCGCTGCTGCTAGCGGCGATGTGGTGGCGGCGGCCTGTGCCGGTGAACGTTCACTCGGCTTGTAGTCGGCGAAGAAATCCCACCAAGCGGGATCGACGGCGCTTCGGTCAGCCAAGTACTGGTGGTAGATCTCATCGACCATCCATTCATTGGGCCCGAAATCATCAGCTGGATTACCGTTTGGCGACTCGGCAGGACTCACAGAGGGCAGCCTAGTCGGCCCGCCCCGGTTCGTGCTTCTCCGACCACCCGAGCAGATGCGCCGATGTGACCCTGCAAACACTTCACGCTCGGTAGTCAGACGTCAAACATCTACCCAAATCCACGGTTTTGACTGTTTCTGCCTGTACAAAAGTGGCGACGGACGAGGAACGTTGGTGTCGTCAGCCCCCAAAGCCAAGGAGCTCTTCGCATGTCACTCGGTCGATTCCCCCGACTATTTGTTGCTGTTGGCCTAGCACTTGCAGTTTCCGGAACTGGGCTCGCCCAGGCATCGGAAGTCAGTGGCAGTCAGTCACAACAGTCTCAGGCAGAAGCGTCAGCTACTGAGGAAGATCATGCGGGGCATGGGCACTTTGGGGCCAGTGGTCAGTCCCTCGCGGGCGACTACTGGGATTCGCAGCCGACACCCGAAACCCGCGCGAGCACGGTTGATCCCTGGCCGACGGCGGCAACGATGGTCGCCCGCCTGCAGGCCCACGGACTTAATCCAATCCTCACCGCAGGCTACGACGACCCGGTGTACGAACGAAACGCCCACCTCAACGGCACCGGAACCACGCCTCGCGCCGTGATGATGCACGACACCGGTACCGGCGTTCCGGTCGAGAGGTTGAGGAATACCCACTCGTTGAACTGGATTCTCAGTGGCGTCAAGAACTCCAGCGGGCAGACGGTGCGGGCCTGCCATTTCTACGTCGCCCGAGACGGCAGTGTCTACTTCATCTATGCGCGCCGAACCTGGCACGCAGGTGCGGGCGACCCGATGTTTGGTATTCCGGCAAACAAGATGAACGGCTACTCCTACGGTATTGAAATTGAATCGCAGGGAGACAGCGTGCAGGATCTGACCCCAGAGCAGATCACTGCGGCATCGAAGGTTGCTGCTGCAGCACTTGAGGCAAGCCAGTTGCCGATCGATCGGCAAATCGATCACAAGCTGTATGCGGGCCGCGTTCAAGGCAAGGTTGACACTGCCTACGACCTGAGCATGTGGCGTTCGCTCACCGCTGCTGAGATGGGCGTCAGCTACATCGCGCCGCTGGTGTCGAGTAATCCCAAGCACATCAGCATGGCGATGATGAAGCTCGGTGCGAGCGGGACATACGTCAAGCGTTACCAAAAGGCTCTGCGCAAGTACGCCTCGAACCGTGGGCTCAAACTGAGTAGATACAACCCGAGTGGCGCGACCGGGTACTACGGCAATGAGACCCGAGCCCTCACGAGGGCTGTTCACTCGAAACTGAAGAAATCCAGCGCATCCTGGCGAAACTATCTGGTCGGAAAGTCGGTCAACTACCCAAGTCGCAAACTGATCAAGAAGGTCGGGATGCTGCCCATCAGTTAGTGGGTAGACAGTGCCGCGCCCGGATGGATGTGAGCGTTGGCTCGCCGCGGTGTGCCCAGCTTTCCTTTACTCAGGTGCGCGGGAGCGAGATGACTGGTGCGGGATCTTCAACAAATGCTGCTTCGACTCTTCGGCAGACAACATCAACTGCCGCGTCGGTTGAGTGAAGGGTGCTGGTAACCGGAATCGCTCCAACTGCGCGCGCTTCACTAGCAATTCGGTGGGACAGCACGCCGGGTGCGATCACGAACGGTGCGACGACGATGCGTTCAAGACCTGACTCACGCAGGGTTGCTACCGCGTCTGAAACGCGGGGACCTGGCCCTGACGCAAATGCGACGGCAGATCCTCCCCAGCCGTGCGAACGCCATTCCAGTGCGAGCGCGGCGTGGCGAGCGCGGGCAGATTCAAATGCCGAACCCGCAGATGCCAAGACGACGCCAGTGTCAGGCGCAGGGCGGAACCCGGAAGCCTTTAGAACGGCGTCGAGACCTTTGAGCAGAGTCGCGTCGGCGCCGACGGGTCGGGCGACACGCAACTTGATCCCGGGGTAGCTGACCTTGACCTGAGTTGTCTGCTCCGGCACGTCGGAGGTTGCGTGGTAGGCGACATTAAGAAGCAGGGGTACAACAACAATTTCGTTGATGTCGCGTTCTTGCAGGTGTGCCACGGCGCCATCTAGGCGCGCTTTGTCGTGGTCGAGTGAGGCCAGCGAGACTGCAGCGTTGAGGCGATGACCCACGCGACGCGACAGCAGGTCGTTCGCGAGACGTGCCCGTGGATCTGGGCTGCCATGGGACAGCAAGACGACCCCATAGGTTGCGCGAGCGGTCGGTAGTACGACCAGGTCGTTCTTCCGGCTTCGTGCCACGGTGGCACCTCCTTGTTTGTCTGCCGCTAAGAGTACGTGCCGGATGGGGAAAGTTCGGCGGATTTGCGAGTTCTAGGCGTGCCTCGCGTCTGACGAGGCCTTTCCCAGATCTCCCAGTTGCTCTCGGAGCCTGACAACCTCACCAATTACGACGACTGCCGGAGGTTGGACGCGGACGGTTCCCTTTTCGGCTTCACCCAATGAGGTGATTGTGGTGCGCTGGTCATTCGTCCAGCCCGACTCAACAATTGCAACCGGAGTCTCGGCAGACCGGCCGGTGGCAATCAGAGCCCCGGCAATGCTGGGCAGCTTGCCTGCACCCATCAACAGCACCAACGTCGAGGAGTGGGGCGAATCGCTCACCGCCGCGAGTACCCCTGCAGGACCTTCATGCGCAGACGCGACGACGAAGGTCGAGGTGATCCCGCGGTGAGTGACCGGGATTCCAGCCGCCGCAGGCACCGAGATCGCGCTGGTGATGCCGGGAATGACAGTGACGGGAATTCCAGCGGCCTGGCAGGCAAGCGCCTCTTCTCCGCCTCGCCCGAGGACGAACGGATCGCCACCTTTGATCCGTACGACGTTGTTTCCCGCGCTGGCTTCGCGAACGAGGATCTCGTTGATCTGATCCTGTGAGACCGCATGTTTGCCCGGCTCTTTCCCGACGTCGATGACCCGAACGTCGCTGACTGAGTCTTCCCACAGTGCCGCGGGAGCTAGTCGATCCACGACGAGCACGTCGGCCAATGCCAGTGCCTGGGCGGCCCGAACCGTCAGCAGTGTCGGGTCTCCAGGTCCGGCACCTACAAGGGCCACACTGCCGACCGATTCTTGCTTCGCCATCCGAGTTGGCCGAATCGGAAGTTCCCCCGAGCGCAGGGCCAGGGCGATCGCATCACGAATTGCCACAGCGCGACCAGGGTCGCCACCGCCGGAGACACTGATCGCGATTCCATCGGTGTGTTCGACGGTCGTCATCGGCGCCGCTGTCGATATACCGGCGTCGCCGGAATTGATGCACCACACCCGGCCGTCGGACGCTAACTGACTGACGTGAGCATTGACGTTCGTGTCGCTGGTTGCGGCGATCGCGAGCCAGGCTTCGTCGAGGTCGCGATCGTCGAAGGAGCGGTGGTGCAACGTGAGAGCTCCGGTGGCCGCCAAGTCGGCAATCTCGGATGTGACCTCCGGCGCCACAACATGGATCGCGGCTTGGGCCGTTACCAACTGACTGACCCGCCGGGTGGCAACCGCACCACCCCCTACGACCACCACACGGCGGCCGCGCAGGTCAAGCCTCAATGGGAGTCCGGACACGGGTTACAGCTTGTCGCCGAGCAGTCCGCGTTGCCGCAACACCCGACGCTCGAGTGGCGCGAAGAAGCAGAGCTCAACGAGGATCCCGACAAACAGAATGGAGATGATCGTCGCCATAACCCCGGGCATGTCTCCCAACGTGCGGTTCTGATCGAGTACCTGTCCGAGGCCGAGGCCCAAAGCAGGGGAGAAGACGATCAGTTCGGCAGCCATAAGTGAACGCCACGCGAATGCCCACCCCTGACGCAACCCAGATAGGTATCCGGGCAGGGAGGCCGGCAGGATCACGTACCTGATCTGATTTAACCCACGTGCGCCAAGCATCGTGCCGACGCGTGGGTAGAGCGGCGGAATTTGGTCGACACCACTCTTGATTCCGTTGGCAATCGACGGCGTTGCACCCATGATGACGACGAAGAGCATCGCTTCGTTCGACAGTCCGAACCAGATGATCGCTGCGGGAACCCAGGCGACTGACGGCAAGATCTGCAGGCCCGTGATGAGTGGACCAAACCCTCGCCGGAAGAACGAGAATTTCGTCAGCGCGAGGCCGATAACCGTGCCAATCACCACCGAGATCGCGAACCCGACGAATGCTCGCTGGAGGCTATTGAAGACGGCCTTTTGAGTTGCCCCAGACTCAAGTCCGGCAACGAACGAGTCCCACGCGTTCGCGGGGCTCGGGAGTACGTACTCAGGCTTGAGCTTCAGGGCGTACGCGGCCCACCAGAAGACGATAAGGACCAAGATCGCGAGGATTGGTGGCCACACGCTGCTCAGCATGCGTCGAGCAGCAGCCTTCGGATCCTTCTGACTGACTGGACTGTCGAGAGCATCGAGCCCTGCCTCAAGGCTGGCGAAGTC